>JBQCJC010000136.1:0-8868 GCA_051953135.1 Thermoanaerobaculia bacterium
ACTCGGCCGTACGTACGATCTCGAGCCGGTGACAGGTGCGGTCGACTGTCATGTTCATGCGCCGAATGTCGTTCCTGGCACATATCGATTTCAACTCTGGATCAGCGATCTGCCGGGCGTGCGCGCGACCGACTACCTCACGCTCATCGGGGAAATCGAAGTCTCTGTCGGCGAGGAGACACTCGCGGATGGCCACGCGATGGTTACCTCGCTCGCCAGCGGAGTCCGCGGATTCGTGTGGATGCAAACGTCCTGGGGCGTGATCGAGCCGCGCCGATATACTCCCACCTTAGACGCATGAGCGATTCTTCGGAGACCGCACGTTGCTGAAAAACAAAACGATCTTTCTCACCGGCGGAGCCGGTTTTATCGGCGCGACGCTGACCGGGCGATTGCATCAGGACAACCGCATCGTCGTATTCGACAACTTCTCACGCGATTCACTTTCGGGCAGACCCTGGGCGTCGCACCCGAACGTGGCGGCGATCCGCGGAGACGTCACCGATGCCGAAGCGCTCAGCCGCGCGATGGCAGACACAAAGCCGAACATCGTCGTACATCTCGCCGCGATCGCCGGCATCGAGACCGTCATTCGCAGTCCGACGACAACCATGCGAGTGAATCTCATCGGGACCGTGAACGCGCTGGATGCGGCGCGGCGGCTATCCAATCTCGAACGCTTCGTAGATTTCTCTACCAGCGAGGTGTTTGGCTCGTACGCGTTCCGCGCCGAGGAAACGCAGATGACTTCGGTCGGCGCCGTCGGCGAGGCGCGCTGGACATATGCCGTGAGCAAACTTGCTGGCGAGCATCTGGTGCACGCATATCACCGCGAGTTCGAACTCCCGACCGTTACGCTGCGTCCCTTCAACGTTTACGGGCCCGGCCAGGTTGGTGAGGGCGCGATTCATCGGTTCGTCGTAAACGCCCTTCAGAACCGCGACATCGAGGTCCACGGCGACGGCACGCAGATTCGTGCGTGGTGCTACGTGGATGATATGGTCGAAGGCATTCTGCGCGCGATGGAGCATCCGAATGCCGTCGGTCATTCGTTCAACATTGGTAACGCGCGAGCCGTCGTTACGATTTATGGCCTCGCGAGCACGATCGTGCGAGTCCTCGACTCGACGTCAAAGATTCAATTCGTGCGCAAGGACTATGCGGACGTTGAACTGCGCGTGCCGAATGTCGACAAGGCGCGCGAGCTGATCGGATTCGAAGCGCAGATCGATCTGGAAGAGGGCATTCGCCGTACCGGCGAATACTTCAGGACGCAAATGTGACGCGTGCGAGCGCGCTGTCGATGGATTCGCGAAGATCGCTCACGTCCACGGGCCAGAACGCGACCTGGGCTGGGTCCTCCGTGAAGGGTCGGTAGCCACGCGCTGGATCGAAGTGGCGCGTACCTGTGAAGTCGAGCGGCGCGCTCCACCAGACGTGCTCGTGAATCACGCGCCATACTTCCGCGAGTGCATCGATCGAGTAATACGTCTCGACGCAGGTTCGGCTCGCGCGACCGAGGCGTTCCCGCAGCGTGCGATTGGTCAGCAGCACCGCGAGGACGTGGGCGAGGTTGTCACCGTTCGCGTTGACGAGCGGTACGTTGTAGACGGGATCGCCAAGATGTTCCTGATCAAGGTACGTGAGCACTGGCTTGCCCATTGCCATGCCTTCGAGCGCGAACGCACCGAACGCGCCGCCACAAAACTGATCAGCAATGATGTCGGCATCGGCGTAACGCTTCAGCGCCTCCGCGCGCGGCACGCCCTCGATCAATTTGAGCTCGAACGCGAAGCCGCATGCGCGCAGGCGTTCGAGCGCATCGAGCAACAGGTCGGTGCCTTTGGTGAAGCGATGATTCGGCGCGTGAATGATGATCGGGACTTCACGGGCTGTTTCGAAGTGCGGCGTTAACGCTGCGGTATCAATCGGGAAGTATTTGAAAAGAATGTCGTTGCGCGGCAGAAACCGCAGCAGCGTCGAATCGCCGGGGAGCACGAGTCGCGCGTGTTGCGCGAATACACGAATGCGTTCACGCGCGATTTTCTCCTGCGCGACGAGGTCCCACTGCGGGTAATCGCGTTGCGTGCGCTCGATCCAGTCGAAGCGCGTATGAAGGCGATCACGATGCAGGATGTCGCCGCCGTGTGCGCAAACGACGATCCGAATGCCCGCGAAACGCAATAGCGCGAACGCAAGATTGTTGAGGCGCGGTTGATCGGGACGAAAGAACAGCCCGTCGAAATGCGTCGAATAGATGTCACCGCGCAACAGCAGGTCGATAAGTGCGCGCCAATGGGCGTCGTACCACTGACCATCCGTTTCGAATACCGCGTCGAACTGTGCGGCGGTGACGAGCGCGTAGCGCGTCTGCCGTGTGTGCAGCGCAACGGAACGCGTGGGAAACCCTGCCCGTCGGTCGGCCTGCACCATCAGCGGTGTGAGGTGCAAGGGGACGATGCCGTGCCAGATGCGCGGCGCTCGTCCTGCAATGCGCCGCGCGCACCGAATGATCATTCCGCCGACGATGGCGACCATGACGCGCAGAATCCAGAGAGCTATGCGCATGAACGAAGAACTCGTGCGAGCGTGGCGGATACATGCTCGACTTCGGTGTCGGTCATCGCTGGATACGTAGGCAAGGTGAGCACTTCTTTCGAGAGTTGGTCGGCCGCGGGGAATGCCATGCGATCCGCAGTGAGGAACGCTACCTCGGCGCGTGCCGCAACGCCTGCGCTTTCGAGTGCGTCGCGAATCGCGTTTTGCGTGTTGGCATTCACGCGGAATGCAAAGCGATAGACCACTGATTCGTGGTCGCGATTGACGACCATTGCCGGATCCGGCAACGCGCGAAGATACGCATCGCCGATTGCTCGACGTCGGGCGATTGATGAATCGAGTTTTCGCAATTGAACGCGACCGAGCGCGGCGCCAAGATTCTGCATCTTGTAATTGAATCGCGGAGCCGAGTCCCACTTCCCGGCGTAGTAGCGCAGATCGCGCACCTTCTCGATGATGGCAGGGTCATCGCTCGCGACGGAGCCGCCATCGACGGTCGTCAGTAATTTGGTCGCGTAAAACGAAAACACGGAAAGGCGCGAGAGGGATCCGGCCATCCGCCCATTTTGCTTCGCACCGATCGCCTGTGCGCAATCTTCGATGACAGGAACACCCAGCGCGTTCAACTCGCCCATACGACTGACGATGCCGATGTGGTGAGGCGCAATGATCGCGCGTGTACGGTTGGTGATCTTTGCGCGCACGGCGTCGGGATCCAGATTGAAGTCTGCACGATTCGTATCTGCAAAAACGGGAGTTGCTCGTGCGGCGTGAGCCGCATCGCGAATCGCGGCGCACGTGGAGACGCACGGCATGATGACTTCGTCGCCTTCACGAACTTCGAGTGCGAGTAGCGCGAGGTGTAACGACGCGAATCCGGACGATACTGCCGCGGAGCCGCCAACGCGCACATACGACGAGAGATCCTGTTCGAATGCTTCGATATCGGGACCCGCCGCGAACTCGCCGCGACGGAGGACGTCGAGCACCGCTGCTTCTTCCTCTTCGCCGAGGTCCGGCCGAAACGCGCGGATCTTCATTCCTGGCTAGCCCGCCATTCCTCCACCGATTTCACGACACGCGCCGGAACGCCGAACGCGACAGAATGCGGCGCGACATCGGACAGCACGACGGCACGAGCGCCGATGATACTGTCGTGGCCTACACGACGACCGGAGCCAATCGTGACACCGGGCCCCACGTATGCCCCGGATTCGATCGTCGACGCGCCGGTCGTAATTACCCCCGGAGCGATGAACACGTGATCCTCGACGATGTTGTCGTGCTCGATCACCGAGCCGGAGTAAACACACACATTTCGACCAATCGTCGCTCGACTGTGGACCGTCACCATCGGACCGATGAACGTTCCCTCGCCAACCATTGCGGATGGCGAGACGAACGCACGCGGATGAATCGCGCGAGCCAACGGAATGCCGAAAGACTGTAATTGATCGAAGGCTCGGCGACGCAGATCAAGAGCTCGTACGTTCGCGGTGCCGATCAACGCCGACGCGATGCGGCCTTCGCGATACCACGAGTCGAGATCCTCGAGCTTGCCGACGATTTCGCGTCCGAATCGGCACGTACCTCGTGCGACGAAATCATCGAATAGCGAGATGTCGGTGACGCCATTCAGCTCCAGCGTCTCAACGAGAACTCCGGCATGGAGGCCGGCACAAGCGATCGCGACGGCAGTGCCCATTGGGATGTGCAGTCTACACGGCTCCGCCGACGAGCTCACTCGTCCGCTCCGGCCCCACGTTCAGCAGCGCGTCGATGATGCTCAATCCCGGCTCGAACTCTCCGCCGCGTTGCGGATACGTCGGATGTACGAACGTCGTCTTGTGATACGCGATGCCATTGGCCGCGTATACGCTCAGATCCTCGTAATTGGCTGCACCCTGCCCCGCGAGGTATGACGTCGCACCGACGGACTTACACAGCGAGACGATCAAAGTGCTATTCGCACCTTCGCCGCTGACCGCTGAACCGCGAACGATCTTTCGATCGATTCGGCAAAGCTGCAGGACAAATCGAATCAGCTCGAGATTCTGATCCGCGAGGAGCCGGTACCTGGTCGCAATGATTTGCTCGATCGGATTGAGCACTTCGGCCGTCCACGGCGAACGGGTATAACGCTGGCGTAGCGTTGCGAGATGCTTTCGCGTCCAGTCCGTTTCCCAGTTGATCTCGACTTCATCGATTCGCAGTCCCAGCTTGCCCGCGTGACGCGTCGGAACCGTGAACCATGCGGAGGGACTGTTGCCGCCGATGCGTACGCGATTCACCCACGAATTTCGGGGGAACTGCACATTGTCCATCGCGATGTAGATGTCGGAAGCCGCAATTTTTGCGAAGAAGCCGAGCCAGGGAAGAAAGTTCGGCTGATGAACGCAAGCGATCATGGTTCGTCTCGTTCGCATTCCGCACGGTACGTGGCGTTGTAGAGAAGGGCATACGCGTGCAGTCGATCACGCCAGTTCTTCGTCATTCGATCGAACTGCGGCGTATATGCGCTGCCGTTCTCGGAGAAGTGAATTGGATGCGTGAGCACCTGCACGACCTCCGGGTGCGGTGACGTGAGGAATTCGATAGGGTCTCGGCGCCAGCGACGCGATGAATCCGAGACATACCGATCCGCGCCAAACCAGCGGGGGTCATACGCGTTCACCAATCCTTCGAACGAAACATATCGCTGATGCGCCGAAGGCACATGCAAGCTTACGCTGCGCATCGGCGCCCCCGTGATCGATTCGAGAAATGCGCGCTCCGCCGCGAATGCGGAATCGAGGGATACGTCGCCATAGACGTCCGGGTCGAAGTGCAATCCAACGTCGAATCCTTTGTCCACGAGCTCGCGCAAAAAACGCCGTCCGTTCGCGGATGCGACGTTGTAGAAATCAGTGCTGACGAGAAACAGATACGAGGAACGAACTCCGGCTTCCTCTTCGATGCGGCTCAGCGACTCGGCGGCGGCAAGATCGAAGTCGACATCGTGGCGAAGAAGAATTGTTCCGGGGATCGCATGCTCCGCATCGCGCAGCGGCAGCGGTGTGCCCTGACGCTTGGAGACATCGAGGAGCAATCGGTACCACTCCCAGGTGAATTGTGGATCAGCCATCGGCGAAGCGCAGTGTACGAACGGATTGCGTTCGAGGCTAGAATCCTACACGGATCGAACGCGTGAAACTCTTTCGCTCGCATGGGGATGGTGAAGTCGACGTCGCGAAACTGCGCAGCGCGGGGACGAACGTGATCTTCGAGCGCGGGGCGATGCTGTTCCATCCCGAGAACGTGGTAATCGGAAACAATGTCTACATCGGCCATTACGCGATCCTCAAGGGATATCACCGCAACACGCTGACGATCGGAAATAACGTCTGGATCGGCCAGCACTGTTTTCTGCATGGCGCCGGCGGCTTGGCTATCGGGAACAACGTTGGCATCGGTCCATCCGTGCGCATTCATACCGCGCGTCATGCGGAGCTCGGCCGAGACGTGCCGATTGTGTTCGCCGGTGTCGATGACGGACCGGTAATCATCGAAGATGATGCCGACCTCGGCATCGGCTCGATCATTCTGCCGGGAGTGACGGTCGGGCGCGGTGCACAGGTCGGCGCAGGTGCCGTAGTGTCACGCGACGTGCCTCCATACGCGATCGTGGCGGGCGTTCCCGCTCGCGTTCTGCGTTACCGTCCCGAGTGAGCATGCGCACACTCATCACCGGCGCCACGGGATTCATCGGCAGTGCTCTGATGAAACGACTGCCTGACGCATTCGCGCTGACACGCGAGCGCGCCGATCTGCGTGATCCACTGCCGCCGTTGCCGGCAACGGATGTCATCTATCACTGCGCGAGCGCCATCGACGACGTACAAGCGATGCAGCGCGTCAACGTTGACGGCACACGCACGCTCGTCGACTGGGCGGTCGCATCGGGAGCAAAGACATTCGTACTGCTCTCGACCGGTGGTGTGAACGGCGAGGGGCCATACGCGGAATCAAAGCGCTCCGCGGAGGCGATCGCTCAAGGAGTAGATCGGGTGCTCGATGTTCAGATCGTGCGCTTATTTTTTCCGTATGGTCCTGGCCAAAGCGAAAAGCGCCTGATCCCGAGGCTCATCGAGAACATTCGCAACGGGGCGCCGATTCAAATGAGTGGTGACGGCCCGAAACTTTCGCTCACGTACATCGATGACGTGGTCGAAGGCTTGCTTCAGATTGGTCGTGTGAGCGGATCCCACGTCGTCGATCTCGGTGGTGCGGCGGTCTCGATGTACGACATTGCCTCGACGATCGGTGTCGCGATGGGAGTCACGCCACAATTCGAAGTACGCGATTCTGCACGTGACTGGATCGCCGACAGCGGTCCGCTGCATGCGCTCACGGGCTTCACGCCGCGAACGCGTTTTCATGAAGTCGTCAGGCGTTTAGTGTGACGCCACCGCTCGCATTTGTGTAGCTGCGCCCACACTCCCCGCACGTCGCTGAATTCCCATCGAACTTCAACGTGATCCCGCACTGACACACCCAACCAATTCTTCGCGCGGGCACGCCAGCCATCAGCGCGTACGCGGGCACGTCCTTCGTCACGACGGCGCCAGCAGCGATGAATGCCCACTCGTTGATCGTCGAGCCGCAGACGATCGTTGCATTCGCCCCAATCGACGCGCCGTGCTTCACGCGCGTTTCGAGATAGTCCGCGGCAGTGTTGCGAGGAAACGCGGAACGCGGTGTGCGGACGTTCGTGAAGACCATGCTCGGGCCGCAGAAAACGTAGTCCTCGAGCACGACACCTTCGTAGAGCGACACGTTGTTCTGGATCTTCACGTGATTGCCAATCGTCACGTTGCGTGCGACAAAGACGTTCTGGCCGAGGGAGCAGTCAGTGCCGATGCGCGCGCCGGAAGTGATGTGGCAGAAATGCCAGACCTTTGTGCGCTCGCCAATGATGGCGCCGTCGTCGACGTAAGCCGATTCGTGAATCATGCGTTGGTGATCTCCGCGGTGCGAATGGCGTGAACGAGCTCGATCGACGGCCGGGCGTCCGCGATGCCGAAGCCCCCTCCGGCGAGGATGTCCTTGTAGACAACCGTATGCAGATCGCCGAAACCGTCCGTGAATTCGAGCTCCTGCCCATCGACAGTCAGCGAGCGAAACGTCGTTTTCTTTCCGGGTGCAGGGGAGAACGGAAGATCGTTTGCGTCGACGGAGAGGAACCATCGCACGTCGGCTTTCTTCAATTCCAGCGTGCCAGACATGCGTCGCTTATCGCGTGTGTGCACTTCGCACCGTTCCACATCCCCGAAAAGCCAGAGCAACAGATCGAAGAAATGAATGCCGATGTTGGTCGCCACACCACCCGAGCGCTCTTCGGAACCCTTCCACGACACGTCGTACCACGCGCCACGCGCGGTGATGTACTTCAGTTCGACCTGGTAGCGCTTGCTGCGATCGAGAGTCTCACGCAGCTTGAGCAATGCGGCGTGATGACGCAATTGCAGGACTGTGTAAACGCGGCGTCCGCTTTCGTGCTCGAGCTCTTCCAACGCATCGAGATTCCACGGATTGATGACGAGTGGCTTTTCACAAATCGCATGGGCGCCGGCACGCAATGCGAGACGCACATGCGCGTCGTGCAGGTAATTCGGCGAGCAGATCGAGACGTAATGCACGCGTCCGCTCTCCGGACCGCGTCGCATCTTCTCCATGAAACGATCGAATCGCTCGATCTCGCGAAAGAATTTGACGTCGAACGAGTACCGATCGAGGACGCCGACGGAGTCGTTTGGATCGACCGCGGCGATGAGGCAGTTACCGGTGTCCCGAATGGCGTCGAGATGTCGGGGAGCGACAAACCCGGCGACGCCGATGAGCGCAAAGTTGTGCACGGCGGGAGAGTGTAATCGCCCCATAAACAAAAAGGGCACTCGCTTTCACGAGCGCCCTTCCGGGGTAGGCGTTACTCCGTAACGTTGTGCGTTACGACGTAACCCCCTCAGGTTTATTAGAACAATCCATGCGAAACGTCATACCTCCTCCCCATGAATTTCCGGCGGACCCGCAACTGGCGTCACGTCACGTGCCGTGACCCACCGCGCCCTGTATACGGACCGGATCGACCGCTCACACACCCCGGGTGGAGGGGAGGAGCGGGAACTCGAGAACTTTGCGTTCGCTCGTTTTCAATGACGCGATGCAGCTAAAAGCCACATCGATTTCGTACGTCTAGGGAAACAGCACCTACCGGCGAGTATTGCATCGGCCGGTCGCGGGTTCCGGTTCGTGCAGGGGTAAAATGATACG
>JBQCJC010000137.1:0-4268 GCA_051953135.1 Thermoanaerobaculia bacterium
AGGGGGGCGCGCGGTGGGGGGGGGTTGTGGCGGGGCGGGGTGGGCGGGGGGGGGGCGCCCCCCGGGCACCACCCCGCCGGGGGGGGGGGGGGCGGCCCCCCCCCCCCCCCCACCCCACTACCGCTACAAACGATCAAGGATCGGACCAATTGCGCTCTCCGGCACTTTCACGGTGCCGAGGGTCTCCTTTGTTTTCACGGCGCCGTGATCGTCGGAGCCGCCCGTGGCGAGCTTTCCGCGGAAACGCGCGAGATGCGAGTAGCGTTCGCGTTCCCAGCGGTCGACGTCGGGGTGTTGCACTTCGACGCCGTCGATGCCCAGGTCGAAGAGTTGCGGCACGAGCAGTTCGTGATTCGGATAGAGCGTCGGATGTGCGATCGACGTGACGCCGCCCGCGTTGTGAATCAGTTCCACCGCTTCGTCGATGCGAAAGCGTTCTTTGTCGAGATAGCCGATCTTGCCGGTGCCGAGATACTTCTCGAATGCTTCGGAGACGGACGAGACGTAGCCCGCTTCGACGAGAGCGCGCGCGACGTGCGGACGTCCCATCGCGCCGCCGGCCGCGAGTTGATCGACGCGCTCGGGATCGATGTTGATGCCGTGCGCGCGCAGCTTCTCGACGATCGCGTACCCGCGGCGGTGCCGTGTTTCACGAAAGCGCCGCAGACGTTCTTCGATGCGCTCGTCGTGCGGATTGAACGCGTACGCGAGGATGTGCACGTCAACGCCATCGTGGCCGCACGACAACTCCATGCCGGGGATCAGCGTGACGCCTACGGAATCGGCGTACGGCTTGATCTCGAAATACGCGGCGAGATTGTCGTGGTCGGAGATGCAGAGGATGTCGATGCCGTGCCGCAGCGCGACATCGACGACCTCTTTCGGAGAGCGCGTTCCGTCGGAGTGATAGGTGTGGGTATGAAGATCCGCGTAACGCACTCGAATGGATTACAGCGCCTTCGCTGCTTTCTTGAGCTTTTTCGCCGCGGTCTTGAGAACGTCTTTGGCAGTGGCGCGCGCTTTCTTCTTCGCGTCCTTGATCTTCGGCGCAGCAGCCTTCTTCACTTTCTTCGCGACGGAGGACGCTTTGTCGGCGACGTCATCGGCCGCGCTCTTGGCCTTCTTGATCGCGACTTTCTTGATCTTGTCGGCCGTCTTCTTGATCGCTTTGGTCTTCAATGCCATATACCGGGGCCTCCTTCTAAGCGCGTAAGTGTAACGCGCGTTAGGGCTGAGGACTGAGGACTGAGTGATGCATCGCGAGCGCCGTTTCGCACTCGCGACGCGCCGCCGAGCCCTTGGCCCCCGGCCCTCAGCCCTGATGGCGCAAGCCATCACGCCGTTGGAACTTCGGTCGGCGCCAACTCATCCACCACTTTCTGACAGCGATCGCAAAGCCCGCCTTCCTCGACGACCTCTTCGCGATATTGCCAGCAGCGGCCGCATTTGCCTCCGCGCGCTTTCGACCACGAGATGCCGACTTTGCCGAAGCCTTCGATCTCCACGGAATCGGCGATCGAATCATCCGCGGGCTTGACGTCGACGTGCGAAACGATGAAGAGCTTCGCGAGATCGATGCTGCCCGCGTCGACATTGCCGTAGAGCGTGATGTCGGCGGCGAGCGACTGACCGATTTGCTTTGCGTTGCGCGCAGGTTCGAGCACCGCGAGCACGGCCTCGCGCAAACGCAGCACGCGCGACCAATGCGCGTCTTCGTCCGCGCTCAATGAGCTTTCGAGTTTCGGAAAATCGATGAGATGCACGGACTGCGTCTTCTCGCCTGGGATCGATTCATAAATCTCGTCGGCGGTGAACGACAAGATCGGTGCGATCACCGCGGTGATGCCGCGCAGCGCGTGATACATCGCCGTCTGTGCGCTGCGGCGTTCGCGCGAGGTCGGTGCATCGCAGTACATCGTGTCCTTCGATGCATCGAGATAGATCGCCGAGAGCTCGACCGTGCAGAGCTCGAGGATGCGGTGATAGACGAGATGGAACTCGTACTCGCGATAGGCCTGGACGCAACGATCGACGGCGCGCGCGGCGCGATCGAGGATCCAGCGATCGAGCGGCAGCAACTGATCGGCGGGCAATGCATCCTTCGTCGGATCGAAGTCGTTGAGATTCGCGAGCAGGAATCGCGCGGTGTTGCGGATCTTGCGATAGCCGTCCGCGGTGCGCTCGAGAATCTGTGGGCCGAACGGGATGTCGGTCGTGTAGTCGCTGACTGCAACCCAAAGGCGCAGGATGTCCGCGCCGCTTTGTTTGATCACATCCTGTGGCGAGAGCGCGTTGCCCGCGGACTTCGACATCTTCTCGCGCTGCTCATTGAGGATGAAGCCGCACGTGACGACTTCGCGATACGGCGCGCCGCCTTCGATGCCCGCGCCGACGAGCAATGACGAGTGGAACCAGCCGCGATGCTGGTCGTGGCCTTCGAGATAAACATCGCACGGCCACTCGAGCTCTTCGCGTCGTTTGAGCACGGCGAGGTGCGAACAACCGGAGTCGAACCAGACATCGAGGATGTCGGTTTCTTTTCGAAATTCGGTCGAGCCGCATTTCGCGCACGGCTGATCGTGAAAGTCGGAGACGGGACGTTCGTACCACGCATCGGCGCCTTCGGTGCGGAAGTGCTTCACGACATTCGCGAACAACTCGGGCGAGCTCACGGTCTCGCTGCACTGCTCGCAGTACAACACCGTGATCGGCACCCCCCACAGCCGCTGACGCGAGATGACCCAGTCGGGACGATTCTCGATCATGCCGTAGATGCGATCGCGTCCCCACGCGGGGAACCATTTCACTTTGTCGATCTCGGTGAGCGCTTTCTGGCGCAGTCCCGTTTCCTCCATCGACACGAACCACTGCTCGGTGCCGCGGAAGATGATCGGATTTTTGCAGCGCCAGCAATGCGGATATGAGTGCGTGATCTGCTCGCCGAGAACGAGCGCGCCGATGTCTTTCAGATGCGCGACGATCAGCGGATTCGCTTTGAACACGTGCAGGCCGGCCCACATCGGCACGTCCTGCGTGTACTCGCCGCGATGATTCACTGGCGTGTAGATCGGCAGGCCGTAGCGGCGGCCGGTCGCGAAGTCATCGGCGCCGTGACCCGGCGCGGTGTGCACGAGACCGGTGCCGGCATCGAGCGTGACGTAATCGCCGAGGACGAAGACGCCTTCGCGATCGAGGAACGCGTGCTTGTAGCGCAGATGCTCGAGCGCGGAGCCTTTGAAGATCTTGCCGGCTTTGTAATCGGTCCAGCCGAACTTCTGCGTGACCGACTGCACGAGCTCCGTGGCGAGGAGATAGTTCTCGCCGTTGTACTCGACGACCGAATACTCGTAATCGGGCTTCACGGCGATCGCGAGATTCGCGGGCAGCGTCCACGGCGTCGTCGTCCAGATGATCGCGTAGAGCGGCTTCTCGATCGGCAGATCGAGCGCGGTCACCGCGTCATCGAGCATGCGGAAACGAACGTAGACCGAAGGTGAGGTGTGATCGCGATATTCGACTTCCGCTTCAGCGAGCGCGGACTGATCGTACGTGCACCAGTGCACGGGCTTGAGGCCTTTGTAGACCGCGCCGGTCTGGAAGAAGCGGCCTAACGCATCGGCGATGTCGGCTTCGTAGTCGAACGACATCGTCGTGTAGGGATGATCCCAGTCGCCGAAGACGCCGAGTCGCACGAAGTCCTCGCGCTGCAGATCGACGAACTTCGCGGCGAACTGGCGGCACGCGCGGCGAATCTCCGCGGCGGACATCTCGCGCTTCTTCGAGCCGAGCTCCTTGTCGACCGCGTGCTCGATCGGCAGGCCGTGACAATCCCATCCCGGGACGTACGGAGAATCGAAGCCGAGCATCGTGTGCGATTTGACGACGATGTCTTTCAGCGTTTTGTTGAGCGCATGGCCGATGTGAATTTTGCCGTTGGCGTACGGCGGTCCGTCGTGCAGCACGAACTTCTTGCGGCCCGCGGATTTCTCGCGAATCAGTTGATAGAGATTGATCGCGCGCCAGTGCTCGAGCCGCTTCGGTTCGTTCTGCGGCAGATTCGCCTTCATCGAGAAGGCGGTTTGAGGCAGGTTGAGAGTCTTCTTGTAATCGCTGCTATCAGCCATGGGAGGGGGAAGCTAGCAGCGGTGGGCGTGTATTTCAATGGTTGTCGGTTGTGCGGTTTGGGGTGTCTGGGGGCCGCACCCCGCCCTCATCGTGGGGGGGCGGTGGGCACCCCACCAACCACAAACACCCAACAGGAACTACAA
>JBQCJC010000138.1:0-14646 GCA_051953135.1 Thermoanaerobaculia bacterium
GATGGGCCTCGGCCGCCCCCACCCCCGGGTTGCGAAATTCTAAAAAGCTGCCGCGGGGGCGAGGGGGAAAGGGGTCGGCCATGGGGGGCGCTTTGTAGGCGCGGGGCTCCGCCCCCGCGACAGGGCCGAGGGCCGAGGGCCAAGGGCTGGGGTGACGACCCTGGCAAGCAGGGTCGCCTTGTCGTCTTTGCGCTGAGCGTGTTTCTTGCCGCGACCGTCACTCGGCCCTCGGCCCTGTCGCGGCGGCGAAGCGCCGCGACTACAATGCGCCCCGCATGTCCGACTCGTTTCCCCTTCGTCCGCGCGACATCTTTGAAGAATTGCGCAAGCCGGTCGTGGGGCAGGACGAGGCCATTCGCGAGTTGTCGGTCGCCCTCGTCAAACATCTCGTCGGACAACCCGCGCCGAACATTCTCCTGATCGGCAACTCGGGATCCGGCAAGACGACGCTCATGCGCTCCGTCGAGCAGTTTCTCGCGACGACGCCCGATCTCTCGACCTACGCGAACGTCGTGCGCATGAACGCGAACGTGCTCGCGGAAGAACGTCAGGGCTACGGCAAGGCGGTGCTCGGTCGTCTCTACGTCAACGCGAAGAAAATGCTCCCGCCGGATGCATCGCCGACCGACATCATTCACGCCGTCGAGCGCGGCATCGTCTTCATCGACGAGGTCGACAAGATTCGCGCGAGCGTGAGCGGCGTGCCGAACGTGCGCGGCATCGTGGCGCAGGAAGCACTGCTCACGTTGATGGAGAACGAGAACGTCGAGTTCGAAGCCGACGGCTGGACGTTCGTGCTCAACACCTTGCGCATTCTCTTCATCGCCGGCGGCGCATTCGAAGAGTTGTACGAAGCGGTGCTGCGCCGCGCGACGATCGGTCAGGACGTCGTGCCGATGAAGCCGCGCGTGGTCGTCTCGGCGAGCGGCGAGGTTCGCGAGGAACTGCCGTTTCACCTCGGCGATTACCTCAAGTACGACGATCTTTTTCGCTACGGGATGACGCCGCAGTTCATTTCGCGTTTCGAGTCGATCGTGGTGCTGAACGATCTCGCCGAAGCGGACCTCGCACGCATCTTCGTCGAGCCCGACGGATCGATCTTTCGGACATCGCGCGAATACTTCCGGCGCTTCGGCGTCGATCTGCAAATCACCCGCGGCGCGCTCATCGCCATCGCATGGGACGCCGCACGACAGAAGCGCCTCGGCGCGCGCGCATTGCGCGACACCTATCGCCGCGTCATCCGCGGTCTCGAGTTCGAGCCGCGCAACGACGGCGTGCTGACCATCGATGAAGACATGGTCAAGCGCGCCATCGCCGCGCGCGAGAGTGGAACGCGCTGAGTTTTTTCGAATCTATGGCTGAGAAAAAATCATTCTTCGACAAACTGAAGCGTGGGCTCTTCATGACCCACACCGAGATCATCGAGAAGGTGAAGGAGTCGATGACTCCCGACCTGCCGATCGGTCAGGACGCAATCGACGGACTGGAAGAAGGTCTCCTCGGCGCCGACGTCGGCGCGGAGCTTTCCACCGCGATCATCGAGAACGTCGAGCGCCGCGTGCGCGACGAGAAGATCACGAAGATCGACCGGCTCACCGAAGTCGTGCGCGAGGAAACGCGCAGGCTCGTGCCGCAGCGCAACGCGGAGACGATCGAGCTCGAGCGCGCGAAGCCGTTCGTCATTCTCGTCGTCGGCGTGAACGGCACCGGCAAGACCACGACCATCGCGAAACTCTCACAGCGATTCAAAAACGAAGGGAAGAGCGTCGTTCTCGGCGCCGCCGACACGTTCCGCGCTGCTGCGATCGAACAGTTGCAGATGTGGGCCGATCGCATCGGCGTGCCGCTCGTGAAACACAAAGCGGGGAGCGATCCCGCGGCTGTTGCACACGATGCTGTTGCCGCGGCGAAATCACGCAAAGCCGATGTCGTCATCATCGACACCGCCGGTCGTCTGCACAACAAGACGCACCTCATGTCCGAGCTGTCGAAAGTGCATCGCGTCATCGACAAAGAATTGCCGGGCGCGCCGCACGAAACGCTGCTCGTGCTCGACGGCACCACGGGACAAAACGGCGTGAGTCAGGCCGCGGCATTTCTCGAAGCGGCCAAGGTCACGGGCATGGTCGTGACGAAGCTCGACGGCACCGCGAAAGGCGGCGTGATTCTCTCGATCATGCGCCAGTTCGACATCCCGGTGAAATTCGTCGGAGTCGGCGAAGCCGCGGACGATTTGATTCCGTTCGATCCGCAGGACTACGTGAACACTTTGTTTGAATAACTGAGTGACGCGCGGCTACACTACAAAGCCATGGGTCCGCTTCGCGGTGTGTTGCCGTTCGTTCTCGTCGTGTCGCTCCTCGCGCCGTTCGTGAGCGCGGACGAGCGTGCGTATCTCGTGCGCGATCTTCCCGGCGTCACCACCGGAAGCTCGCTGGACAGCGGCAGCAACTTTTGGCTGACGATCGGGTCGACGACGTACTTCACGGCGACAGATGGCAAGTCGTGGAACGTGTGGAAGACGGATGGCACGACCGGCGGAACGCTGCGTGTCACGAATCTCACGAACATCACGCAGCCGCTGCGTTTCCTCGGCAACGTGAACGGACGCTTGATTCTGAACGGCTACGCGATGGATGTCGCTACGGGCGCCGCGGTGCGACTCACGTTCCCTTCGCCGATTGGTTCCGGCGTCGTCTCTGACGGCTCGTTGTACTTCCTGACGACCTCCGGGTACGCCGCGTATCAGCTCTGGCGTACCGACGGCACCGCGAACGGCACGACGCAAATCACAATCCCACAATTGCTATGGAACGCGGATTCGTTCGGGATCCTCGATGGCAGGATCGTTTTCCTGGGCCGTATGAACGATCGCATCGGCGTCTATGTCTGGGACGGCACGACCGCAACGCTGCTCGCGACTCCGAGTGACTGGTCGTTCCAGCGTACGCAGGTCGTATCGTTCGGCGATCGCCTGATCCTCGCGTTTCCCGAGAAACGAGTGCTCGTTGTGACGGACGGTACGATCGCGGGCACGCGCGAGCTGACATTGAGCTCTGCGTTTCAACTCGTCGGTGTGTTGAACGGAAAGCTCTACTACCTCGATACGAATGCGGCGCTATGGGAAACGAACCTCCTGACCCCGGGTTTGCCGCTGCCGCTCGCAAACAACGGCCAGTTTGAATTCGCGAGAATCGCCGGAGGAAAGATCTTTCTGTTCCGGCGAGGCAGCGTCTTGAATCCTCGCGTCCTTTTCTCGTTCGATGGACAGGCTCTGACTTCATTGCAAACCATCAACGCCGACCCGTTCGAGCTCACGGAGTCTCTCTCGTTTGCCGGGAACGATGGTCTCTACTTCTCGAATGATGATGGTGTGCATGGCCGCGAGTTGTGGCGTAGCGACGGAACGATCGCAGGTACTCGCATGCTCGCGGATCTCAATCCCGGACCGGGCCACGGCTTCTACGGCAAAGGCTTCGCGCGTCCTGACGGTTTGCTGCTCGCCGGCAGTAATCCGCGGACGGGAACGGAGCCGTATTTTTTCCACGACGGCACCGCGTTGCTGCTCGCCAACATCGGCAACGAGAGTCCGATTCACGGCTCATCGCCGTCGCTGTTGCGTGCAAACGGCGATCGCGTTTCATTCGTGGCGTCATCGAACACGGGATCGATCACAGGCGTTTCGGATGGCACACAAGCCGGTACCACGGCGCTCGCACATCCGCCAATGACTGCCGCGGATGTCGTTGCGACGAGGGATCGCAACTTCATCGTCAGCGACAAGGGTTTAGTCGTGGCGACGGACCTCCGGAGTGGCGGATCGACGGTTCTCCCTCAAGCTGCAAATTCCACCGTGAGGGCATTCCGTAACGGCGTCGCATTCATCAGCGGCGCGTATGCCACGGACGGGCGTCTCGTGATCTCCGATGGCACACTCGAAGGAACGCGGACATATGCGCTGCCGGTCGACGCTCAGTACGTCGATCGCCGCGCGTTCGTGACCGGCGATCAGTTGTGGGTCGCGAATGGTCCGCATCTGTGGCGCTTCACGGAAACGGCACTGAGCGAACTGCCGCTCGCGAATCGCACCGGCAGCATCTCCGAGCTGGTGCAAGCCGGCAACGACATCTGGTTCATCGAAGAGTGGAGTCGCAACGACGGCGCGGGATCGAGAGTCTGGCGTGCCGCAGGCGGAGCGAGTTCGCCGGAAGTCGTGAAGACGTTCGATCCGACGGTGCAGAATCTCGAGCCGTCCTCGCTCTCCGCGAACGGTGGGTCGGCGTATTTCGTCCGCGGGGCGACGTTGTATCGAGCGAGCGGACGCGAAGTGTTCGAGGTTTCGCTGCCCGCGAGCCTTAGCGACTGCGGCGGGCTCGAAGCATTCGGCACGAATGTCGTCTTCGCACTCGCCACTCGCAACGGATACACGCTCTGGCGCTCGGACGGCACTACATCCGGTACGGTGCTGCTGTATCAGGACGAGAATCCGACCAATGTCTGCAGGCGACAGCCGGCGGTCCTCGGCAATCGAATTTTCTTTGCGGGTGATGACGCGGCGCATGGTCTCGAGCCCTGGGTGAGCGATGGCACGGTCGCGGGCACGCACTTGTACGCGGACCTCGAGCAGGGTTCGCGCGGTTCCGAACCGTTGGAGTTTACGGTTGCGGCCTCGCGCGTGTTCTTCAGCGCGTTCACGTCGAATTACGGTCGCGAGTTGTGGGCGATCGGCGACGTCACACCGCCATCGCGTCAACGCGCGGTGCGTTGAGCGATTGCTCATCGCGCGGGACTCGTACAATGCGGCGCGCATGATTCGCGTGCTCGTTGTGTTGTTGCTCGCTCTTCCTGTCGCTGCCGCTGATTTCGAAGCCGGTGTGCATCACATCATCGCGATGCCGCAAGGCGAGAGCGGCGATCTCGATCTGCCGCTGAGCCGCGGCTTCTCCGCAACGGGCGAGGTGTTCTTCACGCCGCGCGTCTCCACGCAGTTCACCGCGGCGTTTGTGAATCCCGAGGCGATTCTGTTTCCTTCGACGCCACCGCCGGATGATGTCGACCTCGGCACGTTAGGACTCGACATCTACTCCGCAACCGCGCGCTGGCACTTCGCTCCGGAACATCGCGTCAGCGCATTCGTTGGCGGCGGTGGCGCGCTCGTGATGATCGGCAATCTCGACGATCAGTTCGGCGACGACGTCGAAGTCGAATTCGATGATGAAGTCACGTTCGTCGTCGAAGGCGGCGTGCGTTATCGATTTCGTCCGCGTTTGTTCTTCGACATCTCGGCCGCGTACCTGCCGCTCGAATCGGAGTCGCACATCGTGAAGAGCAACGTCGCGATTCCGAGCACCCTCGGCATCGATCCACTGATCGTCAGCCTCGGCGCTTCGTGGCGGTTCTGAAGCGCAGCCCGATCATCGCCGACGAAACATTCAGGCCCGGGTTGCGCGGCGCATATCCGCCGTTCGAGATGTGCAGAAAGCGGTAGGCGAGGAGAAGCGGAACGCGGGCATTCGGCATCAGCACCACTCCGACGCCGCCCTGCGACATGAAGTTGAAGCGCGACGTCGATGCGGGCACGCGCTTCTCCGCGATCATCGGACCTGTTCCTGCTTCAAGAAACCACTGCAGACGATTCGACTGGCGATGAAATGTGCGTCGCAGCATCAACGTCGTCGCGATCGCGCGCACGCGCTCGTTGCCGTCATGGAACTCGCTGCCGAACCAGCTTCGCGGCTGCCACAGCGTGACCGGCACGACGTCGAACATCACGTCCGTACGATTCGAGAGCGGATGCGCGAGGCTCACGTGCACCGCCTGCAAATCCGCTTGTCCGTGCCACGTGGTGATGCTCTTGCCGCCGGCGAGTGAGACTTCGACGTTCTGAATGGATTGCGCGGATGCGCCGAGCGCGAGGAGAGTGACGAGTACCGCGAGGAGTGAGCGCGTCATGTCAGCTCCAGTTCGAGATCGGGGCGTGCCGGACCGTCTCCCATTTCGCCGTCATACACGGCGCGTGCCCTGGCGCGATCGAGGTGTCCGTACACGGTGCCATCCGGCTCCACGATCATGTTCGGACCGTGATCGCATAAATCGAGACACGAGACCGCGCAGATACGCACCGTCGGTTTTCGGCCCATCGCTTTGTTGTGCGACTTCAGTTCGTCGCGAATGAATTCACCGCGCTCGTCGCCGTGCGCGAGATCGTTGCAACGCTTGCCGGTACAGATGAGAAAGAGTTTCTCGAACGGATACTTCATGCTGAGACGAATTTTTTCCCGGTGTCGATGACGTGCTTCAGATCTTTCGGGCTGCAGGCCTCAGCATACAAACGCGCCACCGGCTCGGTGCCCGAGAGACGGAACAACAGCCAGGTCTGATCGTCGAAGATGAGCTTCACGCCGTCGGTGGTGTTCACGTTGCGCACGCGCATGCCGTCGAGCTCCGCGGGCGGATTCGCGAGCTTCGCCGCGACGGAGTCGCGCAGATGCGGCGTGAGTTTGAGATCGACGCGCTTCGAATAGAAGTAGCCGAATTCGGCGTGCGTTTCCTCGATGAGCTGCGTGATCTTCTTGCCGGTGCGCGCCACCATTTCGGCGACGAGCAGACACGCGAGGATTCCATCTTTTTCCGGCAGATGTCCGTACATCGACATGCCCGCGGACTCTTCGCCGCCGAGGGCGATTCGTCCTTCGAGAATCAACTCGCCGATGTACTTGAATCCGACCGGAGTCTCATAGAGCGGCACATCGAGTTTACGGGCGATGGCGTCGATCAGATGGGTCGTGGCGACGGAGCGCGCAAGCCCGCCGGGGATTTTGCGATAACGCTTCAGGTAGACCGCGAGCAACCCGAGGATCGTGTTCGGTGAGACGAAGCGATTGCGATCGTCGATGATGCCGAAGCGATCCGCATCACCGTCCGTTGCGAGACCGACATCGAACTTCTCGTCGGTCACGACCTTGCGCAACTCGGCGAGATTCTTCTCGCTGCACTCCGGGGAGAAGCCGCCGAAGTACGGATCGCGATAGTTGTGAATGGTCTTGAGCTCGATGCCTGCTTCGAGCAGGAAGTAGTCGAGATAATCGCGCGACGTGCCGAAGAGCGAGTCGATGGCGATGCGCAATCCGCTGTTGCGAATGGCATCGATGTCGACTTTCGATCGCAGTTCGGTGAGGTAGCGATCTTTCGGATCGATCTCTTCGATCAGCTCCGATTTCTCGTAGACGTCGAGGCGCTCGTTGCTTTGTTGGAAGTCGTGAATCTCGCGTTCGATCTGACGCGTGATCTCCGGCAGCGCGGGTGCGCCGTCGCCGGTCGAGAATTTCAGGCCGTTGTATTCGGGCGGGTTGTGCGACGCGGTGAAGTTGATGCAGCCGAGCGCACGGCGTCGCATGGTTTCGTATGCAGCGACAGGCGTCGGAACGTCGCGCGTGCAGAGAAATGCTTTGATGTCGTTGAAGGCGAGCACCTTCGCCGCTTCGGAGGCGAATTTTTCGGAGAGGAATCGCGTGTCCCAGGCGACGACGACGCCCGAACCGGACTGACCGCTCTTCTTCAGGTAGTTGGCGACGCCCTGCGTGGCGACTCGCACGTTCTCGAAGGTGAAGTCCTCACCGATGATGCCGCGCCACCCCGAGGTACCGAACTTGATCATCAAACCTCTCTCCGCGACTTGGGGGACGAACGTTAGCACAACGTGGTGAGCGCCGGTTCAGCGTTTGATTCAGGGAACGCGCTCGCGTTCGGCAAGCGCGAGGGTTTCGAGCTCGAGAGCGCGGATGACGTCGAGCATCACCGCCTGCTGGAGATCGAGGAACGCCGAGTAGGCGGTCGGGCCGAGGAACGTGAGCTCGAATTCGAACGCCTGTTCGCCGAGAGAGACGAGATGCGCGCGATCGAAACGCGCGTGTTCGTGTTTCTCGACCGCGGCTTGCAGCAACGACGGGATCTTCGCGAGTTGCGCGGACGTCGTGTTGTACGCGAGCGCGATGCGCAGCGTCGAGCGTCGCTCTCGCATGCGGGTGAAGTTGTGGATGCGGCTCTTGAGCAGATCGCCGTTCGAGAAGACGATCTGCTCGCCGGTCGATGCGCGCAAACGCGTGGTCTTCAGTCCGATGTGCTCGACGCTGCCGGATTGCTTATCGACGGTGATTGCATCGCCGAGGATGAACGGCTTGTCGATGACGATCGACAATGACGCGAACAGATCGGCGAGGATGTTCTGCGTCGCGAGCGCCACGGCCACGCCGCCGATGCCGAGTCCTGCGACGAGTGTCGTGACGTCGAACCCGAGGTTGTGAATCGCGAGGACGGCGGCAAAGATCCACAACGCCACGATCGCCGCGATGCGAAACGCGTTGATCGTCATCACCGAGCCGGGATCGCTGTCGATGCGCGCGCGGCGATAGTGCCGCAGCCAGAAATCGACGACCGCCGTCACCCACAACGTGACCTGCGCGATGAGCGCAAGCAACATCGCCGTGTGCAGCGGCGCATGCAGATCCTTCGGCAGCGTGAGCGATCGCGAGCCCGCATACGCACACGGAATCACGAGCAACAACAACTTCGTCTTCTGCGCGACGAGCAGAAAGAAGTCATCGACGGCGGATGCAGTCGTCGCCGCATCCCGAAACCGTCGCGCAATGACCACCTTCAGGATCCAGAAGAGAAGGAACAGCGCCGAGGCGATGGAAGCGGCGATGAGCAGCGGGTGGGGCGACATCGAGTGGGATTGTTGTGAACGAACGGAGGGCGGGCATCCTGCCCGGTGCGGGGTGTAAGCCCGCGCTCCGCTTCCATCTCGCCTTCTTGCTTCCTTGGCCCATTTTCCGCAATCATCGTCAAACACTCATGTCCCGGCCTGTTGTGCTGATCGCCGACGATGACGAGGAAGTCGCACTCCTGCTGAGGACGTACCTCAAGCCGTTGGATTGCGAGATCATCGTCGCGCACGACGGCGAGGAGGCGTTGACCGTCGCGCAGTCGCGTCTGCCGGATGCGGTGCTGCTCGATGTGATGATGCCGAAGCACAGCGGCTGGGAAGTGTGTCAGGCGCTGAAGGCGGTGCAGCGCACGTCGCACATCGGCGTCATTCTCGTGACGGGCCGCGGCGATGTGAAAGATCGTCTCACCGGATTGCAGGTCGGCGCGGACGACTATCTCGTCAAGCCATTCGATCGCAACGAAGTCACGAAGCGCGTGCAGAACGTGCTGAATCGCTCGTTCGAAGCGCGCAACGAAGCGGCGCAGGCGGGACGCACGGCGATCGAAGCGATGCTGCTCGATCGCGCGACGGCATTACCAAGCCTTCCGCTCGTTCTCGATCGTGTGAAAGAAATCCTGATCGAGCACGGCGAGATCGGAATCGTGTACGTCGATGTCGAGCAGTTCGAATCGATCGAGACCGAATTCGGCTGGGCGTTTTTCGACGAGATGCTTTGCAACGTCGGACAGATTCTCAGCGCCGAGGCGAAGGCGCGATTTCGCAATGCGCTGGTGACGTGCAACCGCGTCGGTGGTTCGAGCTTCTACATTTTCTACGAGACGCGAGGGCAGGATCTCAGCGCGGAGAATGCGTCGGAGCGCATGGCGAACGAGATGCGGATGCGTCTCATCGAAACGACGCGCAAGCGGTTCCCGAATCTCCACGGCGCCAACCTCGGGTTCTTCGTCGGCTCCGCGCGCATCGACTATCGCCCGCAGATTCGCCTCGAGCGTCAGGTCTACCACGGCATGCAGACCGCCGCCGATGCCGTACGTGACGCCGAGCAGCAGCGCAAGAAACAACTCACGCGCGAACTGCGAGACATCATTCGCCGCAAACGCATCACGACATTGTTTCAGCCGATCGTCCGCGCGAACGATGTCGGTGTGTTCGGCTACGAGATCCTCACGCGCGGTCCCGCGAATTCATCGTTCCGCAATTCGGACATGCTCTTCTCGTTCGCGCGCGAAGCGAAGCTCGCGTGGGCACTCGAAGCGATCGCACTCGAAGGCGCGCTGCGACGCTTGCGGCAGGTCGATCTGCTCGATCGCAAGTTCCTGCTGAATCTCGAAGCGGAGATGTTCGCGGAGTCAGAGTTCCGCATTCACGACATGGTGTCGTTCTTCGCCGAGCATCGCGGGCATTTCGTTTTCGAATTGACCGAGCGCGCGGCGATCGAGGATTACGTCTCGTTCCGCCAGTTGCTGAACGAGTTCCGCGACAAGGGCATCGAAGTCGCGATCGATGATGCTGGCTCAGGCTACGCGTCGCTCGAAGCGATCGCCGCGCTCGCGCCGGATTATCTGAAGATCACGAAGAGTCTCGTGTCGACGCTGGCGGATGAGCCGATCAAACAGGATCTCGTGAAGATGCTGGTGGAGCTCGGCAGGAAGATCAACGCGAAGACGCTCGCCGAGGGACTCGAGACGGAGGAGGAGTTTCAAATCTGCCGCGACCTCGGCATCGATCTCCTGCAGGGTTACTACTTCGCGCACCCGCAAGTCGACCTCGGCGCCGGCGACGCGGAAGTCGCGCAATCGCCTGCGCAGCGTCCGAATTAAAGAGTTTCCGCGCGACGCTTGCTATCGACGATTTTCGAAACGAGAACTTTGTCGACGCGGCGTCCGTCCATGTCGACGATCTCGAATCGAAACCCGTTCGCTTCGATCGCATCGGTGACGCGCGGCAGGCGTCCGAGTCGCGCGAGCACGAAGCCGGCGACGGTGTCGTATTCGTCAGCGCTCGGCACGCGCAATCCGATGCGATCCGTGAAGTCATCGAAGTTCATCATCGCGTCGGCGAGCCACGAGCCGTCCGCGCGTTGCACGAGCAGGTCTTCGTCTTCATCGAGGCGCAGCACGCGCATCGCGAGATGGGCGACGGTGACGATGCCTTCGAAGCCGCCGTATTCGTCGACGACGATTCCGATCTCGATTTTGCGATTGCGGAACTCGTGCAGGATCTGCAGCGCGGACGTGGTCTCGGGAAAGACGAGCGCTTCGCGCACGGCGGCGCGAAGATCGATCGCACGGCCGTCGAAGCAATGCGCGATCAGATCTTTCACTTCGATGATGCCGATGAATCGATCGAGGCTTCCTTCCGCGGCAGGGAATCGCGAGAGTCCGGTGTCGACGATCTGCTGCTGCAACTCGGCCGCAGATCGCGTGAGATCGAGCCACACCACTTCATGGCGCGGCGTCATGATCGCGCTCGCGGTGCGATCGCCCAGCGCGAACACGCCTTTGATCATCTCCTCCTCGGCCGGATGAAACTCGCCGGTCTTTCGTCCGAGCTCGAGCATCGACGTCAGTTCTTCTTCCGTCACCGCCGGCTCTTTCGATTCGCGAATGTGCAGCAGCTTCACGATCGCGCTCGTCGAAATGCTGAGGAACCACACCGCCGGTCGTGCGACGCGCGAGAGCGCACGCATGAAAGGCGCGAGCATCGCGGCGAAGCGCTCGGGATTCGTGAGCGCGATGCGCTTCGGGACTAACTCGCCGATCACGAGTGAGAGGTACGTGATCGCGAGCACAACCAACGCGAGGCCAACTTTCTCGCCGTGCGGCGCAATCCACGCGACGCGATTGAAGACGACGCCGAGTTCCTCGGCGATCGTGGCGCCGCCAAACACGCCCGCGAGAATGCCGACGAGCGTGATGCCGATCTGCACGGTCGAGAGAAATTCGTCCGGAGTTTCCGCGAGCTGCAACGCCACGCGCGAGCCGCGATCGCCGTCTTCACCGCGCGTGCGCAGTCGCGCTTTGCGCGCTGAAACGATCGCGATCTCCGCCATCGCGAAGACGCCGTTCGCAATGACGAGCAGCACGATCAGTACAACCTCGAAGGCGATGGTGGTGAACATCCTTGCCAGACACGAGCACGTTACGCGCCGTGTTCCGTTAGACCGGCCCCAACTCCCACGGTCCGCGAATCGCGACCGTCAGTCCGGGGCCGAAAAGATTGACGAACAACGTCTGTCCATCGGGTGAGAACGTCGCGCCCGCGAATTCATTCGACACGATGCCGAATCCCGTGGCGACGTTTTGCGCGAACGGAAAGATGTTGCCTTCCTTCGTGAGCACGCGCAGGAAGCACGGATCGGTGCCGTTGTCTTCGCAGAGCAGGAGCGCGCCGCGCGGCGTCATCGTGAGGTTATCGGGAAGACGCAGCGTATCGAACGAGCTCGATTCGAAGAGCAGCGTGAGATCGCCTTCGCTGCTCGGACCGACCGCGCGGCGTTTCCGTGTCGAGGGAGGTCGGTACTGCCATACCTGCCCCAGTGCGGAGTTGCCTCCAGTCGTCGAGGTGAAGTAGAGCGAGCCGTCTTCGAACCACGCGCCTTCGAGTCTGCGAAAGCGCGCACCGCCACGCGCTCGACCCTGATCGAATACCGCCGCCGGATTCGCGAATGCATTCGGCGGATCGGGGTTCGCGACGTCGGCCCATACGACCGGCAATCGTTTGTTGATCGTTTGTCCCGTTACCGCGTCGTACGTCGGCGCGTTGCGAATGCCGAGCATTTGCAATCGGCCACCGGCCGCGAGATTGCCGGGTTGATTCGGAAGGCAGCGATACAAGCCCGCGCGATCCTGATCTTCGGTGAGATAGACGATGCCGGTGTCGGGATCGACGGCCGCGGCTTCATGCACGAACCGGCCTAACGCGGGAAGCGGCGTCGCATTTACGGCGCTGTTCGCGGCTGCAGGAACTTCGAAGCAGTAGCCGTGATTCTTTCCGAACGGCGGCGATGGATTGACCGTTTCTTCGCACGAGATCCACGTGCCCCACGGCGTCGTTCCGCCCGCGCAATTGCCGAAGGTTCCACTGAGACTCACGAATCGTCGAGTTGTGCGCAGCGTCGTGGGATCGATGACGAGCGTCGTCGTTCCACCGCCCGCGAGCGAATCGTACGACCACGGTCCGGGCGAGATCGGCAGCGCGAGCTCTTTGACTTCGTGATTGCGCACGAGTCGCCATTCGTTGCCGACGACGAACAATCCCATCGCATCGAGGTTGATCGGCGAGCGATTGCCGTCGTCCATCACGTCGCCCGCGCGACTGAGCACGCGATAGTGAAAATCGGGCGGCAGCGTGAGGTAAACGCCGGTTTCGTCGTCATCGCGCTTCGGCGCGAGTGGTCCGTACGGCGATGGGATGGCGATGCCGTCGGTGCGGCCGATGAGATTCTGCAGGCCGAGGAATCCCGCGGCAGCAGCGGTGCGACGGATCATCGTGCGTCGCGTGAGCATGTGTGAAGCGTAATACAGTGCATCGCATGGCGCAGGACCTCCGCATCATCTTCCTCGGCACGTCCTCCGGCACGCCGACGCGCGAGCGCAATGTGTCCTCCGTTGCCGTGATCGTCGACGGAACGGTGTTGCTCTTCGATTGCGGGGAAGGAACACAGCATCAATTGATGCGCTCGCCGGTGCGCAGCGGCGCGATCGACACGATCTTCATCACGCACGTGCATGGCGATCACATCTACGGCGTGCCGGGATTACTCGCGACGTTGTCGATGAACGGACGCACGAAGCCGCTCACGATCGTCGGACCTCCGGGTGTGCGCGAGTATCTCGAAGGCGTGCTCGCGACGACGCAACACAATCCGCAGTTTCCGATCGAGTACGCGCAGCCGCCGTTTCGCGGTCGCGGTTTTACGGTGATCGCGGGTCCGCTCGATCACAGCGTGGAGGTGTTCGGCTATTGCTTCATCGAAGACGATCGGCGCGGCAGGTTCGATCCGGAGAAAGCGCGTGCATTGAACATCGAGCCTGGACCGGAGTACGCGAAGCTGATTCGTGAGAACAATCCTTTGGTCGTTGGTCCGTCGCGACCGGGACGTCGTATCGCGTATCTCACGGACACGCGGCCGTGCGCGGGCGGCGTGGAGCTCGCGCGCGATGCGGATGTCGTGATTCACGAATCGACGTACGCGACGGACATGCTCGAGGACGCCGAGGCGCGATTGCATTCGACCGCGGCTGGCGCGGCGCGTGTTGCACGCGATGCAAACGCGAAGCGATTGATCCTCACGCACTTTTCGGCGCGGTATAGCGACGTGGGATTGCTGGTGAATGAGGCGCGCGCGGTGTTTCCGAACGTCGAGGCCGCTCATGACTTTGCGGTCTTCGATGTGTGACTAATTCATTGATATTGCTCAGCTTCGGTGGCAACTCCTTCGCAGTAGTCAATGCTCGAGGAGGACGTCAATGAATATCAATCGCAATGATCTGGCAATGCCGAGCGGCGCCGTGGTCGTGGCGGCGACGTTGCACGTTCCGGTGGGGGTACATGCACACGACTCTGTGCATCCGCACTTGCCGGAACGCTCCGGAATGCGCGGCAAACTCGACACGATGAAATCGCAGAGTCTGGCGAAGGTCCGCGAGGTGAAGTCGAACGTCACCCGATCGGTCACTTCGATGAAAACGTCGCTGCGGGATGGAACGTCGACGACGATGTCGGACATGCAGACGTCGATGCGCAACAGCCCGATGAAGTGGGCAGGCATCGCCGCGGGCACCGGCTTCGGACTCGGCCTGATCGGTCGCATCGTGCACTGGCGCAACAAACACCATCGCGTGATGCCGAGCCTGGTCGTGATCGAGAGCAGTTGTTAGGGAGGAAGGGCCGAGGGCAGAGGGCCGAGGGCC
>JBQCJC010000139.1:0-5497 GCA_051953135.1 Thermoanaerobaculia bacterium
GAGGATTGGAGCAGGGCTATCTTGCTTCTGCCATAGTTGACGACCGGGCCGGCGCCGGCCGATACCGGCGAGAGCGGGATGCCTAAGGTCACAGTGGCCGCGGCCACGAGCATCAAATCGCGGCCGCGGACCCAGTAAGAACGAAAGTAGAGCGGCAGGAAGAGCAGCGTGGCAACGATGTGCAGCGTCCAGCCCGCGGCGTTCGCATGACGACTCGAATACGTCGGCGTCAGCAGAAACGGCACGACGTAAATCAGCCACGCGTATGGCGTCCAGGCGAGATCCTTGTCGTGGGGGAGGAGGCGCATCATGTGAGTGTAAGTCCTCAGCCGTACAACTTGCCTTCGTCGCGCCGATATCCGATGTACGCGATCGTCGTGAACAACACCGTCGCGATCACCATCGCCACGACGTGCATCAGCAACGACTCGCCGCGCGATGCGCCGATCGTTCCCAATGCGAGTTGCGAGAAGTGATACGGCGGCAGCCACAACGCGAGGTCCTGGACCTTCTGCGGCAGAAAGATGATCGGCACCCACAAGCCCGACAGAAACGCGAGCGGGAGATAAATCAGATTGACGATCGGCGCCGCGGAATTCGGTCCGGCGAAGAAACCGATCGCGAGTCCGAATGCGCAGAACGTGATTGAACCCGCGACCAGCACGCCGAACAGCGAGAGCATCGTCGCAAGTGGCAGGTGCACATCGCCGAAGAATGTTCCGACGATAAACAGCAGCGTCACGATGATCGCGCTGAACAGCATCGCCATGGCGAGCTTCGCAACGAAGTACGCGGCGATCGGCATCGGTGTCGTGCGTTTCACTTCGAGCCACCCTTGTCCGCGCTCGACCGCAACCGAAACGCCGAAGCCGAACAACGCCGCGCCGATCACGCCGAACGCGCCGTCCGTCGCGATGAGATACGACGACATCGTCACCGAACCCGTTTGTCGCGCGCCGAACATCACGCCGAAGAAAACGTAGAACACGACCGGAAACAACAGCGTCGGCAATGAATACGCGGGCAGGCGCAGGGCCTTGAGAAATTCGTATTTGATTTCCAGCAGGTACGTTTTCATGCGATCAACTCCACGAATGCGTCTTCGAGCGACGCGGCGTCGCCACGAATCTCGCTCGGCGTTCCTTCTTTCACCACGACTCCGCGATTGACGACCACAACGCGATTCGCGAGCGCTTCCGCTTCGGCGAGGTAATGCGTCGTCAACAGCACCGATTTTCCGAGCGCGACGAATGCGCGAATCTGTTTCCACAACGCGCGTCGCGCTTCGACGTCGAGACCGACTGTTGGTTCATCGAGGATTAACAAATCCGGATTGCCGGCGATCGCGAGTGCGAACAACACGCGCTTCTGTTGTCCGCCGGAAAGCTGTCCGAACTTGCGATCCTCGACGCCTTCCAGATTCGCCGCGGCGATGATGTCGCGCATCGACATCGGATTCGGGTAGTAGGAGCGAAAGAGGTCGATGTGCTCGCGCACTTTGAGCGTCTCCGGCACGCGCGCGACCTGCAGCACCGCGCCGATACGCGTGCGGCTGCGCGCATCGCGCGGATCGCCGCCGAATACATCGACGCGGCCGGAGGTCGGTTTCGCGAGGCCGAGGAGGAGACGAACTGCTGTGGTTTTTCCGGCGCCGTTCGCGCCGAGAAGCGCGACGAGCTCACCGGGACGAATCGTGAGATCCAACCCGCGAAGCGCCTCGACCATCCCGTAGTTCTTCGTGACGGAAGTGAAGGTTGCTGCGTTCATGGGGAGAAAGATGCGGTTTCTCGCGGAGAACGGGCATTGGAGGTTGTCAGGGAGTGAAGGTGACGATTGTCAGGAATGGTTATCGGTTGATGGTTGTCGGTTGTTGGGGGAACCGCTTTCGTCGAGGATCGCGTGGATGGGTGGTGGTCTCCCGACAACCAACAACCAACAACCGACAACCGAACTTGACCGCCACTCCTCATCCGTTATGATGCAGCCCGATGTCGCGCACCGGCGCTTCCGCCGTCGACGCACCCGCAAATTTCCACCCTTCTCGAGGTGAGCTCCGAATGACATGGTTCGGGAACTTTTACCGCTCTGCCATTGGCAAGAAGGCGGTCATGGCCGTTACCGGCCTGATCCTCTTCGGATTCGTATTCGTGCACATGCTCGGCAACCTGAAGATGTATCTCGGGGCCGTGCACTTCAATGAGTACTCGCATTTTCTGAGAGCCGTCGGCGCGCCCGCGGTTCCGGAGAGTGGACTGCTCTGGATCGCACGATTGGTTCTTCTGGTCGCCGTCGTGCTGCACATCCATTCGGCGTATTCGCTCACGATGATGAATCGTGACGCGCGCCCGATCGGATACACGAACCGCGGCTACGTGAAAGCGTCGTACGCGGCGCGCACGATGCGATGGGGAGGCGTGATTCTGCTCCTCTTCATCATCTATCACCTCCTGCATCTCACGACCGGCACGCTGCACAACAACTATGTGAAAGACGACGCGTATCACAACGTCGTCACCGGTCTGCGCGTGTGGTGGGTGGCGGCGTTCTACATCGCCGCGAATCTCGCGCTTGGTCTGCATCTCTTCCACGGCGTGTGGGCGATGTTCGGCTCGGTCGGTCTGACGAATCCGCGTTTCGAAAACTGGCGGCGCACGTTCGCCACGGCGTTCGCGCTGATCGTCACGCTCGGCAACATCTCATTCCCGATCGCGATCCTCGCCGGATTCGTTCATTAAGGTGACGCGAATGCAACTCGACTCGAAGATTCCTCCCGGACCGCTTGCAGAAAAGTGGTCGTACGCGAAATCGCATTACAAGCTGGTCAATCCGGCCAACAAGCGCAAGTACGACATCATCGTCATCGGCGCTGGTCTTGCCGGCGCATCCGCCGCCGCGACGCTTGGTGAGCTCGGCTACAACGTCAAGTGCTTCGTCTACCACGACTCGCCGCGACGCGCGCACTCGATCGCCGCGCAGGGCGGTATCAATGCGGCGAAGAATTACCGCAACGACGGCGACAGCGTTTACCGCCTTTTCTACGACACGATCAAAGGCGGCGACTACCGCGCCCGCGAAGGCAACGTGCATCGTCTCGCCGAGCTGTCGGTGAACATCATCGATCAGGCGGTCGCGCAAGGTGTGCCGTTCGCGCGTGAGTACGGCGGCGCGCTCGAGAATCGCTCGTTCGGCGGCGTGCAGGTCTCGCGCACCTTCTTCGCGCGCGGGCAAACAGGCCAGCAGCTTCTGTTAGGCGCATTCCAGGCGCTCGAACGCCAGATCGCCCTCGGCACGGTCAAGCAGTACAACCGTCACGAGATGCTCGATCTCGTCGTCGTCGACGGTCACGCGAAAGGCGTCATCGTTCGCAATCTCGTCACCGGCAAAATCGAGGCGCACGCGGCCGACGCGGTCGTCCTCGGCACCGGCGGCTATGTCAATGTTTTCTACCTCTCGACGAATGCGAAGGCCTCGAACGCAACCGCCATCTGGCGCGCGCACAAGCGCGGTGCGGCATTCGGCAACCCCTGCTACACGCAGATCCATCCAACCTGCATTCCGCAGAGCGGTGACTATCAATCGAAGCTGACGTTGATGTCCGAGTCGCTGCGCAACGACGGCCGCATCTGGGTGCCGAAGACGCAGGGCGACACGCGCAAACCGAGCGCGATTCCGGAGTCGGAGCGCGATTACTACCTCGAGCGTAAATACCCGAGCTTCGGCAATCTCGCGCCGCGCGACATCGCGTCTCGCGCCGCGAAGGAAGTTTGCGACGAAGGTCGCGGCATCGGCTCCTCGGGCCGCGGCGTGTATCTCGATTTCGCCGACGCCATCAAACGTCTCGGCCGCAAGACGATCGAAGAGCGCTACGGCAATCTCTTCGAGATGTATCACGACATCACGGCCGAAGATCCGTACGAACAGCCGATGCGCATTTATCCCGCGCCGCACTATTCGATGGGCGGTCTGTGGGTCGATTACAACCTCATGTCGAATGTGCCGGGCCTCTATGTGATCGGCGAGGCGAATTTCTCGGATCACGGCGCGAACCGTCTCGGCGCGAGCGCGCTGATGCAGGGACTCGCGGACGGCTATTTTGTTCTTCCCATTACGATCGGCGATGACCTCGCGGGTCAGTTCGGGAAGAAGGTCTCGACGGATCGTCCCGAATTCGCGGAAGCGCTGGCGAGCACGCAGGATCGCGTGAAACGTCTGCTCGATGCGAAAGGCACGCGCAGCGTCGACTCGTTCCACAAAGAGCTCGGCTCGATCATGTGGGACAAATGCGGCATGGCGCGCACGGCCGATGGCCTCAAGACCGCGCTCACGCAGATTCGCGCATTGAAGGATCAGTACTGGAAGGAAGTGCGCGTCACCGGCACGGGCGAGGAGCCGAATCAGGCGCTCGAAAAAGCCGGCCGCGTCGCCGATTTCTTCGAGCTCGCGGAGCTGATGTGCATCGACGCACTGCATCGCGAAGAATCCGCTGGCGGTCATTTCCGCGTCGAATATCAGACGCCGGATGGCGAGGCGCAGCGCAATGACGATGAGTTTCTCTATGTCGCCGCCTGGGAGTACAAGGGCGAAGGCAACGAGCCGGTGCTGCACAAGGAACCGCTCGTTTATGAGGAAGTGAAGCTGGCCACGAGGTCTTACAAATGAACCTGACATTGCACGTGTGGCGTCAGAAGTCCCGCGACTCGGAAGGACGCCTGGTCGAATACAAGGCCGAGGGGATTTCGCCGGATGCGTCGTTCCTCGAAATGCTCGACGTCGTGAACGAAAACCTCATCGCCAAAGGCGAAGAGCCGATTCACTTCGAGCACGATTGCCGCGAAGGCATTTGCGGCTCGTGCGGCGTGATGATCAACGGCGTTGCGCACGGACCGCTCGGCGGAACCGCAACCTGCCAGTTGCACATGCGCCACTTCAATGACGGCGATACGGTGTTCGTCGAGCCATGGCGCGCACGCGCGTTTCCGGTGATCAAAGATCTGATCGTCGATCGCTCGCCGCTCGACAAGATCATTCAGTCCGGCGGCTTCATCTCCGTCAACACCGGCAGCGCGGTCGAAGCAAACACGCTTCCGATTCCGAAGCCGGTGCAGGAAATGTCGATGGATGCCGCGGAGTGCATTCAGTGCGGCGCGTGCGTCGCGCAATGCCCGAACGGCGCCGCGCAGCTCTTCACCGCCGCGAAAGTCTCGCACCTCGGCTTGTTGCCGCAGGGTCAGCCCGAGCGCTACGAGCGCGTCGTGAACATGGTCGAGACGATGGAAAGCTTCTTCGGAAGCTGCACGCTCTTCCGCGAATGCGAAGGCGTTTGTCCGAAGGAAATCTCGACGAAGTTCATCGAGCGCATGAATAAGGACTACATCGCCGCGAAGTTCAAAGCGGGCAAGGAACCGGTTGCACAGTAACCAGTGACACCGCGCACCTGAAACGAAACGCCACCACACGGTGGCGTGTTTATTTTTGTGTGGTAATGATTAGTCGGTTT
>JBQCJC010000140.1:0-2328 GCA_051953135.1 Thermoanaerobaculia bacterium
ATCTCTCATCTCTCATCTCTCATCGCTCATCTCTTATCGCTCATCTCTTATCGCTCGTAATACGCCGTCGGGTCCCGAACTCCTGCCTCCTCAAACCCTCTTCTCCGCAGCAAACAACTATCGCAATGCCCGCACGCCCGCCCGTCCACGGGGTCATAGCAACTGTGCGTGATCGCGTAGTCGACGCCTAGCTCCACGCCGCGTTTGATGATGTCCGCCTTGGTCATGTGCAGGAGTGGGGCGATGAGGCGGGGCTCGTGGTGCTCGACGCCGCTTCGGGTTCCGGTCCAGATCACTTGCTGGAACGCGTCGATGAACTCGGGGCGGCAGTCGGGGTACCCGCTGTAATCGAGCGCGTTCACGCCGATCCAGATCTCCTTCGCATCGCGCGCTTCGGCGTAGCCCAGGGCGAGCGACAGGAAGATCGTGTTGCGCGCGGGCACGTACGTGATCGGAATGCCGGGCGCGCCCACCGCATCTTTCGGAACATCGATATCCGAGGTCAGCGCACTCGCGCCGAAAACACGCAGATCCAACGAATGGATGACGTGTTCGCTCGCGCCCATCGACGCGGCAACCCGCCTCGCCGCTTCGAGCTCGACGGAATGCCGCTGGCCATACACGATCGAAAGGGCGAGGCACTCACGCCCTTCACTTTTTGCGATTGCGAGAACAGTGGCGGAATCGAGCCCGCCGGAGAGGAGGATGACAGCGCGAGACATGGAAGGGGGATCTTAGAACGAGCGATGAGAGATGAGCGATGAGCGATGACAGGCGTTGGCGAGAAACGCGATTCGTGACATGGCGGCATCGCGAGGCATGCAGCTCTAGGGACGCTGCTCATCGCTCATCGCTCATCGCTCATCTCTCATCTCTCATCATTCATCACTCGTCTGTAGAATGCCCCTCCTATGGCTGAACACAGTCCGTACGAACTTCTCAACCGCAAGCGTCGCGGGGGGCCGCTGGATCCGCGCGAGATCGAGTTCTTCGTCGATGGCTACACGCGCAGCGCGATCCCCGACTATCAGATGTCGGCGCTGCTGATGGCGATCGCGATCAACGGCATGACCGCCGATGAAATGGCGACGCTGACGCAGGCGATGCTCAAGTCCGGCGAGCAATGGCACCTGCGCGATTCGTACGACTTCATCGCTGACAAACACTCCACGGGCGGCGTGGGCGACAAGGTCTCGCTCATCCTCTCGCCGTGGGTCGCCGCATGCGACGTGAAGATCGGCATGCTCTCCGGCCGCGGCCTCGGACACACGGGCGGCACGCTCGACAAACTCGAAGCGATCCCACGCTTCAACGCGCGACTCTCGCGCGAAGAGTTCGAGCGCTGTGTCGCCGACGCGAACTGCGTCATCTCGACGTCGACGGACGGCATCGCGCCAGCGGATAAAAAAATCTACGCACTGCGTGACGTCACCGGCACCGTCGAATCGCTGCCGCTCATCACCGCGTCGATCATGTCGAAGAAGCTCGCGATGGGCGCATCGGGACTCATCCTCGATGTGAAGACCGGCAGCGGCGCGTTCATGCGCATCTACCAGGACTCGAAAGCGCTCGCGCAGAGTCTCATCGCCGCGGCCGCGGGCTCCGGCACGCGCGTCGAAGCGCTGATCACCGACATGGACCGGCCGTTAGGCGTCGCCGCGGGCAACGCGAACGAAGTCATCGAAACGATCGAATGCCTCAAGGGCAAAGGTCCGGCCGATGTCATGGAAGTGACGGAGGCGCAGGCAATCCGCACGCTCGTGATGTCGCGCAAGTACGACGAAGCGTCGGCGAAGCGCGCACTCGATGAAGCACTCAGCTCAGGTCGCGCGCTCGAGTACGGACGCAAGTGGATCGCGGCGCAGGGCGGCGATCCTGCGATCTGCGACGATTACTCGCTCCTGCCGCAGCCGACGAACACGATCGAAGTGAAGGCGCCGCAAAGCGGCTTCATCACGCACATCGACACGTATCTCGCCGGCATGTTCACCGTCGACCTCGGCGCCGGCCGCAAGAAGGCAGACGACGTGATCGACTACGCTGCGGGCGCGATGTTCGATCGCAAGACCGGCGATGCGGTGAACGCGGGCGACGTCATCGCACGCATTCAACTCGGCCACGCAAAGAAAGATCACGAAGAGTTGAAGTCGCGGTTCTTAGGCTTCGTGAAGTTTGGCGAGGAGCCGCCGCCACCGCGTCCAATGGTGCACGAGCACCTGACTTGATTTGGAGTGCGGCGACGCGAGTCGCCGCTTTTCGAAAGCGGTGGCTTGCGCCACCGCACTCCATAGCAGCGGAGCAATCGAAATCACCACGGCCCACCAGAAC
>JBQCJC010000141.1:0-6828 GCA_051953135.1 Thermoanaerobaculia bacterium
CTCGATCAGCGTCAGCATTGCGGGCGGGCAGGACGTTTCGTTTGTTCTCACGCCGACCGGCAACCCGGGCGAGGCGAGTGCGTTGGTGCGCGTCCGTTTAACGTCGAACAATACGACGCTCAATATCTCGTACTGGCCTCAACAATTTTCGTTGTACGAATCCTCATCGACCAACCAGACCATCACTTTTGCTGATTGCGCCGGTGTGGCCACCGCGCTCTACGTCATGACCCCATGTCGCATCCTTGACACGCGTGATTCCACGATGCTCGCGAATTACGCGACTCGTGTCGTGCAGGCCGCGGGGCGGTGCGGGATTCCGGCGGACGCGCGGGCGATCTCGGGCAACGTTACCGCGGTTTCTCCGGCCGCGGATGGCTTCCTGCGCATGTTGCCGAGTGGCGTGCTGCCGATTCCCAACGTCAGCACGATGAGCTATCGCCGTGGCAAGACACGCGCGAACAACACCATCATTCTGCTCAACTCCGATGGTGCGCTCGACGCGTACAACGGCGGACCGAATCCGCTGCACTTCATCATCGACGTTTACGCGTACTTCAAATGACGAGCAGGGCTTCGATCAGAAGCCCTGCTCGATGTGCTCGCCGAACGTTTTGCTTCAGCGTATTCACGATCTCGCCGATCGTGCATTCGTTGCGCACCGCATCGACGATGAACGTCATGAGGTTCTCATCGCTCGAACGCGCGGCGGCGTCGAGACGCGACAACGCGCTTTGCCAGTCGCTCGTGCGTGTCGCGCGAAACTTCGACAGGCGCGCGATCTAATCGCGCTCGAAACTTTCGTCGATCACGAGAATCGGCAGCATCGTCGTCTCCTCGTCGATGAACTCATTCACGCCGACGACGATCGCGCTCTTCGTCTCCAGCGCACGCTGCGCGGCGTACGCGGCATCGCCGATCTCGTGTTGCATGAAGCCCATCCCATCGATCTTCTCGATTAAGGCCCGCGCTTCGCGCTCGATCTCGAGCGTCATCGACTCGATCGCGCACGAGCCCGCGAGCGAATCGACGATCGACCCAATCGCGTTCGTGCATCTGCCTCGGCTATCAGCTCGTCGCGGCGGCAATCATCCGGTGAAGGATCTGCGATCTCAACGATCAAACGCTCGAAGGGTTCCGTCATCGCCGCGAGCCGACTTCGTGCAGATGATGGAAGAGTGGAAAAAGCGGTAATCCGCATCACCACTCTTCGTGACCCGCGCACTTCCTGAACTCCTCGCCTCCTGCACGATGGATGTGCGACAATAACTTTCGTCCATCGGCCCCGCCCATCGAGAGAGAGAAAAAATTCATGATCCGTTTTTCCGCGCTGGTTTTCGCGCTTCTCGCCACGTGTGTCTCGTTCGCGCAATCGCCGTATCTGGTGAAAGACATCAATACGACGAATGGGGGATACGCCGGCAGCTCCAATCCCTCGGGCTTTGTTGCGGATGGTGGCGCCGTGTACTTCTCCGCCGCGCAGTACACCAATTACATGCCAGTCCTCTGGCGGTTCGCAAACGGTCAGCTCGTGAAGCTGGAGAATTCGCAGTGGCAGCCGCAATCGCCGGTCTTCCTGTTTCCCAAAGGTGATGGAACGTACTACTTCACCGCGAAACAAGGATCGCCGGCCTCCGGTCTCGAACTGTGGCGAACTGACGGAACGCCGGAAGGCACGATGCTGCTGAAGGACATCTATCCCGGATCCTCACACAGCACGCCGCAGCAGTTTCTCGTGCATCAGGGGCTGCTCTACTTCACCGCAACGCATCCGACTACTGGCCGTGAGGTTTGGATCAGCGACGGCACCGCGGACGGCACGCGATTGCTCAAAGACCTGAATAGTTCAACCACCAATTACTCGGTCTTTCCGATCGGAGTGCTCGGAAATCGTGTGGCCATTCTCGCCGCGAATGCGTTGTGGGTCTCGGACGGTACGGAAGCGGGAACGACGATCGTCAAACAGTGGAGTTCCGTGCGGGCGTCAGCGCGCGTCGTTGGATCGAAGGTATTTGTCGCCGCGAACGACGGAACTTCAGGCGATGAGTTGTGGGTGAGCGACGGCACCGCGGCGGGGACCCAGCGCGTGACGGACTACGTGCAAACCACCGCGTCTCCATTCGGTCTCGATCCTCCATCGCTGACGGTGCTGGGAAACGGTGTGCTTTTTTATGCAGACGATGGTGCGGGACAGGCTGGTACGTGGTTCAGCGACGGTACGAGTGCCGGAACGATTCTGATTTCGAACACGGCGCGTCCGGCGACTTACTCGGTAGCGCAGGGAATTGGATATTTCAATACCAGCGCCGATTTGTTCAGAACCGATGGCACCGTCGCGGGCACGTATCACATCGATGTCACGGCGCGAGAACTGCCGGTGTCCGCGTTTGGTGCCGCGTACTACATCATCACCAACGTCGACGGCTCGAGTGAATTACGTCGCACGGATGGCACTATTGGAGGCACCTCGACACGCGTGACATTTCCCCTGGGCTCGGGCATCTCGTCGATGACACCGACGGGGGGAAAGCTGTACTTCAGCTACTTTACGCCGGTGCACGGCGCTGAACCCGCGGTCTCGAACGATGGAACGTCGGTCGAACTGCTGGTGAACATTGCCTTCGATCAGCGACCGTCCTCGTCTCCCGGTTCGATGAACGGCACGACCGCGGGTGCATTTTTCTTCGCCAGCGATGACGTGCAACGCGACGCCTGGTTCAGTGACGGCACGACGGGCGGTACGATTCGTTTGGGACTCTCGATTCCTCCCGATACGAATTCGGCATTGATGTGCGTTGGCGCGTCGGCGTTCATGTCGATTCGCAATTCATGGTGGAAGAGTGACGGCACCGTTGCGGGCACGATTCCGATTTCATTCTTCTCGCCCAGCTCCGGCGAGTCGATCCAGAGTACGTTCGCCGCGTCCGATCGTTTGTACCTTGTCACGCCGACCGGGTTGTACGTGAGCGACGGCGTGAGCACGCAACAGCTCACGCCAGCGGGCGCGCCAAATTTGTCTACGGCCACGAAGTTCTCGGAGCATGCGGGGGTGGTGTACTTCGAGACCTCCGACTCGAGATTGTGGGAGACGCGTGGAACCAGCGCGACGACCCGCGTGATCGCACTGAGAACTGGCATGTACGCTGGCGGCGCGTTCTACGGAACCCAATACGACGGCACGACGAACACGACATCGCTCGTTCGCTTCGATACGACGGGAGCATCGGTGGTACTCGGCACGTTTGCCTCGCCGAGTTCCTTCCTCGCCGCGGGTCGTTATGTGTACTTCGTGAATTACGGTGCGACAGCCCGGACGCTTTGGCGGACGGATGGCACCGCGGCCGGTACGATTCAACTCGCAAGCGCGGAAACGTTCGCGGTGTCCGGCGAGACCGTGTACTTCGTCGGTAGCGACGATGCGCACGGCGCGGAACTCTGGCGCACCGACGGCACCATTCCCGGCACGACGCTGCTGAAAGACATCGCACCCGGTAACGACACGTCATTGCTGCAGTTCTTCACCGACGCCTGGGGATCGTTCTGGTTCACCGCAAACGATGGCGTGCACGGGCGCGAGTTGTGGCGCACCGATGGAACGGAAGCAGGGACGGTGATGGTGGCAGATATCGCGCCGTCTTCGGTTTCTTCATCGCCCTCGCAACTGGTGAAAGCTGGATCACACCTGTTCTTCACCGCGAACGACGGGATCACTGGTGTTGAGCCGTGGGCGATCGCGCTCGAAGGCAGCGCGTTGTCGATTGCGGACGTACGCGTGACCGAAGGAGACGCCGGTACGACCAACATGCGATTCACCGTTACGCGCGAAGGCGATCTCTCGCAGCTTGCGTCGGCCGCGTTCGCGACAGAAAACGGCTCCGCGACGAGCGGCGCGGATTTCGTGTCTACGACTGGCACCGTGTCTTTCGGCGTTGGCGAGAGCACGGCGGCGATCGACATCACGATTCAAAACGACACGATCACCGAAACGAACGAGACGATGTACGTGGTGCTTTCGTCGCCAAGCGGAACAACGCTCGCGCGCCCTCGTGCCCTCGGACTGATCGAAGACAACGATGCGCGCGTCGACCTCGCGCTCGAGCTGATTCCGACTGCCGGCAACGGGTTGAAGATTCGCGTCACGAACAATGCGTCGTTGAACGCAACCGGCGTGCAGGTGCGGATCACCGATTCGCCGGCGATGAGTCCGTCCCGTACCGCAACGTTCCCGATCATCGCACCAGGTAGCAGCGCGACGGTGTCTGTCACGCATTCGAGCCCCAGTCCTTTGATCTCTCAGCGCAATCTATTCATCCTCGATGTCGATGCTCCGACGGCGTACACGACCACCGCAACGGTCACGTCGAACGAAGAAGAGCTCAATCCCGCCGACAACACGAAGTCCGTGATGTCCAATGCCACGGCGACCGTGGTCCTGCCGCCGTATCAGACGATCGGCACAACCAAACCCGGTTCGATGTACGCGACCTGGAGCGGCGGAACGATCAACGGCGACGCGCTGGTGTCGATCACGCCCGGAAGTGTTCCGGCGACGGGACAACCGGTGGACTTTACCCTCGTCGCGGGCAATGTTGCGGGATCGGCTTTGATTCAAGGAAACGACGGCTCCTACGCGTTCACGTTCCAATACCCGATCGTGAACCCCGGACAAACGCCAAAGCTCGCAACGGCCGCTTCTGCGATCGTTTCTGCCGGGAACTACGGCACGCCCATTCCGGTAAAGATCTTCATTCGCGGTGCGCGTCACGACGGCGTGCGGCCGACCGGCATCGTCACGATCAAGGCGAATGGCGGTGGCGTGCTCACGCAACTTCCGCTCGACGCCGACGGCAGCATCTCGTTCTCGCGCAGCAACCTTTCGGCCGGGTCGTGGGGGCATTGGATCGAGTACGCGGGCGACGCGAACTTCCTGCCGATGCGCGGCCAGTTCTTCGTCGAGGTGAATCAGGCACCGACGACGATCACCGGCTCGCTGACCCGCACGTCGTGCTACATCGCTGAAGGAAAGCTGACCGTCAAGGCAGCGAGTGGAACGCTCGCGCCCGAGGGGAGGATCGCCGTCACGTTCGGCGTGAACACCGTTTATCTGACGCTCGTGCCGACGGGACAGCCGGGCGAGGCAGCGGTCATGGCACGCGTGCAGCTGCCATCGAACAACACCACCCTCATGTACACGTATCAACCCGCGCAGTTTTCGCAATACGCGTACAGCGCGACCAACCAAACCATCACCTTTGCCGATTGCACCAGCGTCGCGACCGCGCTCTACGTCATGACGCCGTGTCGCATCCTCGACACGCGGGATTCCACGATGCTCGCGAATTACACGACGCGCACCGTGCAGGCCGGGGGGCGGTGCGGGATTCCGTCGGATGCGCGTGCGATTTCCGGAAACGTCACCGCTGTTTCGCCGGCTGAAAATGGCTTCCTGCGCATGTTGCCGAGCGGGGTGCTGCCGATTCCGGATGTCAGCACGATGAGCTATCGACGTGGCAAGACACGCGCGAACAACACCATCATCCTGCTCAACTCCGATGGTGCGCTCGACGCGTACAACGGCGGACCGAATCCGGTGCACTTCATCATCGACGTGTACGCATACTTCAAATGACGAGCGGGGCTTCGGTTAGAAGCCCTGCTCGATGTGCTCTCCGAATGTTTGCTTCAGCGTGTTCACGATCTCGCCGATCGTGCATTCGTTGCGCACCGCATCGACGATGAACGTCATCAGGTTCTCATCGCTCGAACGCGCTGCGGCGTCGAGACGCGACAACGCACTTTGCCAGTCGCGCGTACGCGCCGCGCGAAACTCCGACAGCCGCGTGACCTGATCGCGCTCGACACTTTCATCGATCACGAGAATCGGCAGCGTCGTCGTCTCCTCGTCGATGAACTCATTGACGCCGACGACGATCGCGCTCTTCGTTTCCAGCGCACGTTGCGCCGCGTACGCGGCATCGCCGATCTCGTGTTGCATGAAGCCCGATTCGATCGACGCCATCGCACCGCCCATCCCATCGATCTTCTCGATCAAGGCCCGTGCTTCGCGCTCGATCTCGAGCGTCATCGATTCGATCGCGTACGAGCCTGCAAGCGGATCGACGATCGAGGGAATCCCGGTTTCGTGCGCGAGGATCTGCTGCGTGCGCAGCGCGATCTTCACCGACTCTTCGGTCGGCAGTGCCAGTGCTTCGTCGCGGCTGTTGGTGTGCAGCGATTGACAACCGCCGAGGACCGCGGCCATCGCTTGATAGGCAACGCGGATTACATTGTTCTCCGGCTGCTGCGCGGTGAGCGTCGAGCCCGCGGTTTGCGCGTGGAAGCGCAGCGCCAGCGAGCGCGGATCCTTCGGTGCGAAACGCTCCGCCATCAACTGCGCCCATAACTTTCGCGCCGCGCGAAACTTCGCAACCTCTTCGAGAAACTCGTTGTGCGCATTGAAGAAAAACGAAATGCGCGGCGCGAACGAATCGACGTCGAGTCCGCGATCCACCGCGGCCTGCACGTACTGCAAACCGTTCGCGAGCGTGAACGCCACTTCCTGCACCGCCGTGGAACCGGCTTCGCGGATATGATAGCCGCTGATTGAAATCGTGTTCCATTGCGGCACGTGTCGGGTTCCAAACTCGAACGTATCGACGATAAGTTTCATCGACGGCTTCGGAGGGAAGATATACGTCTTCTGCGCGATGTATTCTTTCAGAATGTCCGCTTGAATCGTGCCGCCCAGCTTCGCGCGGGGAATGCCCTTCTTCTCGGCCGCAGCCACGTATTGCGCGAGCGCGATGCACGCCGGGCCGTTGATCGTCA
>JBQCJC010000142.1:0-5264 GCA_051953135.1 Thermoanaerobaculia bacterium
CCGGCTCTTTTGGCGTTTGCGTCAGATGCAAATCTTTCCGCAACTCGGAAAGGATGTCGTTCACGTCGTGCACGAGTTTCGCGCCGTACTGAATCAGTCGATGCGTTCCTTCGGAGCCGGCGGAGAAGATCGAGCCCGGCACCGCAAACACTTCGCGATTCTGTTCCGCGGCCATGCGCGCGGTGATGAGCGATCCGCTGCGACTCGTCGCTTCGATGATGATCGTGCCTTCGCACAAGCCGGAGATCACGCGATTGCGAATTGGGAAGTGCTCGCGTTTCGGCGGTGTGCCGGGCGGAAACTCCGTGACGATCAATCCTTCACTGGCGATGCGCTCGAACAATTTTCGATTCGCTGGCGGATAGACGAGATCGATTCCGGTGCCGAGGACGGCGACGGTTTTGCCGTTTGCATCGAGCGCGGATTTGTGTGCGGCCGCATCGATGCCGCGCGCGAGACCGGAGACGATCACCAGTCCTGATGCCGCGAGTTGTGTTGCGAGTTGTTGCGCGACGTTGATCGCGTACGGACTCGCGCGGCGCGAGCCGACGATCGCGATGCACGGTTTCGCGAGCAACGAAATGTCGCCGCGAAAATGCAGCGCGAGCGGCGGATCGGGGATTTCCCGAAGCAGCGGCGGAAACGCGTCGTCGAGGATCGTGATGACGTGATCGCGCACCGCGTCGACGCGCTCGCGGGTCTCCGGTGTTAACGGGTTCTTTACCTGACCCGCGTCTTCCGGAGTTAAGCTCAAAAGCCCCGACAAAAGGCTGGCTGAGGCGTTGCATGCCATGAAGATCGGATCAAAAAATTCGAGTAAGAGACGGTTCCGATTCGGTGTGAGAAACGGAAGCAGGGACAGCGCGATCGTGAGATCGCGACCGGTCGCGGTATCGCTCATTGTGTTTGCGGTGCGAGGAGAGGGCGAGTGCGGAACGCGCTCGCGGCCGGTGGGAACGGCGGCAAGTATACTGCCCGTCTACAGGCTTCGCATGAAGGAGGTTTCATGAGGCGTGCGTTCACGACGTCTTCACTGCTCCTGGCTGGCATCCTGATCGTGGCCGGCTGCGGCTCCAGTGGAGATCTGGCGAAGCCGGAGACCCAACGGCAGTTCGGCGTTCGCATGGCGAAGATGAATCTGTGGCGCGAAGCGATGTTCCGCTTCCAGCGCGCCGTGGAGATCGAGCCGGACAATGCGATGGCGCACAACAATCTCGCCGTTGCGCTCGAAGCGAATGGAGATTTCGACGACGCCGCGAAAGAGTATCGCGAGGCGCTGCGGCTCGATCGCTCCAATCAATACATTCAGAAGAATTACAGCCGCTTCGTCGAGTTCACGCAAAAGAGTAAGAAGCGTGAATTGAAGCCGACGACGACTACAGCGGCTGCTGAAACACCGACAACTCCCACAACAACGACTGCACCGCCGGCAACGACGACGGCTCCTCCCGAGCCCACGCCGATTGCGCCGCCGTCTGTCGCGACACCGACTCCCGAGCCCACCACCACGACGAATCCGCCGCTTGGAGGTTTGCAGTGAACCGCACCGCTCTCGCACTCGTACTCGCGTTGGCCGTGCCGATCACCGCGGCAGCCGACGTCATGGAAGTGAAGCTCAAACTCCCAGTCAAACCAAAACTGCAGATCACTGGCGATGAGAAGGTCGCGGTGGCGCCGTTCATCATCGCGTCGCGCGGCGAAAAGAAATCGGATCGCGCGGCGAAGGTCGATGTGCAAACCGAATTCGGGCGTTATCTGAAAAAGCAACTCGTCAAAGCGACGAAGCTGAAAGTGCTCGACGTCGGCCCGACGCGTCTTCCCGGCAACGACATCAAATCGCTCGCCGATGCGCGCGATTACTGGAAGCAGCTCGGCGCACAGACCGGCGCGGATTTCATTGTGTCGGGCATTGTCGATTTCGACATCAATGACAAATCGGGATATCGCACCGAGGAATATACGTCGCCTGTTGATGGGCGGACGTTTTATCGCCAGGTGCTCGTCGAATCGACCGGGTTTGTGTTCGACATCGATTTAGCCGTCTTCGATGCCGATACGGGCGAAATGGTGCTGGAAGAGAATTTCCGCGATTTCAAGGAATTCGACCAGCGCAATTACGACGAAATTCTCGGTCTGTTCGAAAACCTGCGCGCACTGGAGAGCCAGCTCGTCGGCATCTTCGTCGCGCAGGAGACGTCCGGCTCCCGCTACGTGTTCACTGAATAATCCGCCACTCGGAAGCATCAGAGGGAGGTTTTCTTGAAGAGAGTCGTCGTCCTCCTCGTTCTGCTTGTGCTCGCCATTCCCGCCTATCCGTTCGGGCAGAACAAGATCGTCTATGACGAGTTCAAATGGAGCGTCTATCACTCGACGCACTTCGACATTTACTTCTATGAAGAGGAGCGCCCGTCGCTGCAACGCGTCGTCGATGCGGCGGAGAGCGCGTATCTCGATCTCTCACAGAAGTTCAATTTTCAGATCTCCAAGAAAATCCCACTGATTTACTACGCGACGCACTCGGCATTCGAGCAGACGAACGTCATGCTCAATTTCATCCCCGAGGGTGTGGGCGCGTTTGCGGAGCCGACGCGCAACCGCATGGTGTTGCCGATCGATCTGCCGGACGACGAGTTAGTGGAGCTCGTCACGCACGAGCTGACCCACATCTTCGAATACGAAATTCTCTTCCAGGGAAAATTCGGCAAGAACGTGACCGCCAATCCGCCGACGTGGCTGATGGAAGGTCTGGCGTCGTTCATGGCCGAGGATGAGGATTCGCGCGATCGCATGGTGTTGCGTGATGCGGTGGTCAATGACCGCATTCCGCGCATCAGCATGAATCCGACCGGTTATTTCGCGTATCGATTCGGACACTCGGTCTTCAAATACATTCAGGAAAATTACGGGTGGGACGGCTTACGCGATTTCATTTACGAATATCGCAATACCCTCGGCAATAACGTCGATCGCGCATTGAAGCGCGCGCTCAATCTGACGCCCGACGAATTCGATACGCGATTCCGCACGTGGCTGCGTAAACAGTATCTGCCCGCGCTCGTCGCGAAAGGCGAGCCGCAGGAATACGGCGATCCCTTCCGCATCAATCTGGATCGCAGCGACAGTAGTGAAATCTCGCCAGTGCCGGCGCCGTCCGGCGATCTCATGACCGCATTCACGACGTACAAAGAAGATATCGACGTCGTGCTGTTCAATATCCCCGAGCGCAAGATGCTCAAGAATCTCACCGCGGGATATACGAGCGAATACGAATATCCGATCGTTCAGGCATTTACGACTGGCCCTGTGATGGGGCGGGACGTCGCGTTTGCGCCGAACGGCGATCAGATCGCGCTGTTTGTCAAGAAAGAACGCGGCCGCAATCTTCTGCTCATTAATCCGCTGACCGGCGCGATCGATAAATCCGTGCCGATGTCGGTCGAGCAGCAGCTCAATCCCACGTATTCGCCGGATGGGAAAACGATTGCGTTTTCGGCAATCAGCGGCAATCAATCCGATATTTTCCTTTATGACATTGAGAGCGGCGGATTGACCAATCTGACCAGCGACGCGTTCTATGACGCCTCGCCGGTTTATTCGCCCGATGGGAAATGGCTCGTTTATTCGTCGATCGGCGAGCAGTACGCGAAGCTTTATCGACTGAATCTCGCGAATCCCAAAGAGCGTTATCAGCTCACGAGCGGCGACTGGAACGATATCGACGCGTGGTTTACGCCGGACGGCAAACGCATTTTCTTCGCGTCGGATAAACAAACGGGTCGCAATGTCGAGCAGGCCTCCGCAATTCTCGAGAGCGCCGAAAATGCGGCGCGTACCGAGGGCGACACACCGAAAGCGGATCCGACGAATTTCGCCGCGTACAACATTTACTCGTTGAATCTCGAAACCGGCGACATGTTTCAGTACACGGACGTTGTCGGCGGCTGCTTTACGCCGGTCGTGTTTACCGGCACGAACAATAAAGAGCGGATGTTGTTCTCGTCGTACTACAAGGGCCAGTGGCGCGTGTATGCGACGGATACGGATCGCCCGCTGCACGCCGCGGAGAAAACGACGCTGCCCTCGGCACCGATTGCGGCCGAGGATCGGAGCATCTTCCGGCCGACCTCGGAATTCTTCATTGACGAAGAGAAAATCGAGAAAACCCGCGGATTTAAATTGTTCGTCGATGACATCGACGTCGCCGCGGGTGTGAGCTCCGACCAGCTCTTCGTCTCGCGTTCCACGATCTTCATGAGCGACATGCTCGGCAATCGCCGCTTCATTGCATCGCTCGATTCCGTCTCCACCTTCTCGAACTTCGACTTCCTCTATCTCGACATGCACAAGCGCCTCAACTGGGGCGCGCGATTATTCGACAATCGATCGTTCTATCTCACGATCGACGAACAGGCCAATATCGATCGCGAACAGACCTACCGCGAAACCGGCCTGTTAGGCCTCGTCAGTTATCCCTTTACGCGCTATCACCGCATTGACGCCGGCGCGGGATACATGAGCCGTAATTACTACTTCCCAACCTTCTTCCAGGAGGATGGCGTCGACTTCGTACGCTACACGCCGCGTCGCGATGATTTTCCGTTCATCAGTTCGTCGTTCAGTGGCGACAGCGCGGTCTATAAATTCTTCGGACCGGTTTCGGGTCGCCGTTATCAGATCAGCGCGTCTTATGCGCCGGATATGGATGAAGGCGGCACGCTGACGAGCGACTTGTCATTGGACTGGCGCGAATACTTCCAGCTCAGCTCGCGCACGTTGCTCGCGGCGCGTCTGTATGCGACGTGGTCCGAGGGGAATGCGCCGAACTTTGCGTACTTTGGTGGCCTCAATACCTTGCGCGGCTACGACTTCCGCACGTTAATCGGACAGCACGCCGGCTTCGCCAATTTCGAATTGCGATTCCCGCTCGTCGACGTCCTTGCGACGCCATTCGTCGTCTTACAGCAGATGCGCGGCGTGATTTTCTTCGACATCGGTGCGGCGCACTTCAAGGATCGCCCGTTTGTCTTCCAGCGCGAAGGGCGGCTCGTCGATGCGAAGGCGAGCGTCGGCTGGGGTTTCAACGTGATGTTCTGGGGGATGCAGCTCAACTGGGACTTCGCGAAGCGGTTTGACGGCAAGGACACGGAAGGCGGATTCAGAACGAGTTTCTGGATCGGACAAACGTTCTAGCGATGACAACGGAGCGCCGGCTTCCAGCCGGCCGGAGCGCGGCCTTCGAGGCCGCGGCCCGCAAGGATGCGGGC
>JBQCJC010000143.1:0-11819 GCA_051953135.1 Thermoanaerobaculia bacterium
CTGCCAGCCGCCGTACGCGAACATCACCGGCGTCATCGCGGCGAGCCAGCCGAAAGCGTCGGTGTTGATCGCGCGCGGCGCCGCGGGTGTAACTGACTTGGTTACAAATATCCCGGCGCCGACGAGCATCACGATCGCCGCGAGTTTCAACAGCATCAGCAGCGTCTGCGCGTTCGAGCCGCTGCGAACGCCGAGGCAGTTGATGATCGTGAGGATGGCGAGCGTGAGTGTCGCCAGAATCCAGTCCGGGATCGATGTGCCGGAGAGATCGTTTGCGTAGCGCGCGAACGTCATCGCCACCGCGGCCATGCCGCCGCTCTGGATCACGAGCAGCAATCCCCAGCCGTACAGAAATGCGAGCGATGGATGCCACGCGTCGCGCAGGTATGCGTACTGGCCGCCGACTTCGGGTCGCAACGCGGAAAGCTCGGCGTAGATGAATGCGCCGATGAGCGCGATGACGCCGCCCGCGGCCCACACGCCGAGGATGAGCGGTGTCGATGGAACTTGTCGCGCGACGACCGATGGATTGATGAAGATGCCGGAACCGATGATGCCGCCCATCACGAGCATCGTGGCGTCGAAGGCAGTGAGACGGCGTGCGAGCGTCTGCATCACAGAATCAGTTTCAGCCACAGCATGAAGGCATTCAGGCCGATCACGATGAGCGGCACGAGCAGCGAGAAGAATGCGGCGACAGGACGTCCCTGCAGTTCACCACTCATGACTTGCGGGCGCGTCGGCAATTCGTCGAGCAGGAACGCGCTCGTGTTGTCGTTCGGGTCGTACAACAACATTTCCTGCGCTTCGTCCTGCAAGCGATCGGTCTGATGTGTGCGCGCGGTGGCGTACGCGCGGCCGCGCGTCGAGAGGTATTCGAATTTCAATTCGTAGACGCGCTGCTTGTTGATGGTCGTGTTCGTGGGCGCTTTGCTGACGAGCTTTCCGGTGGTGAGCATGCCGTCGCGCAGCAGGCGATTGCGTTTGAGGCCGCCACGCACGCAGACGATCACGATGATGAGACCGATGCTCGGAAAGATGACGACGAACACGGCCCACGGTCCGAACATCGCGCGGCGCATGCCTTCGATGCGCGAGCGCGCGGGATTGTTCTCGTCGTATTCGATCGTGACGGGCGAGCCTTGCTCGGCGCTGGTGCCTTTGCTGTAGGACTTGCCGGTGAACGATTGTCCGGCGACGGAGTATTGATAGTGATTCGCCCACACCTTCTGGCTGTTTTCAGAGGCGTTGGTGGTCTCGACTTTCGTCACGCGCCCTTCGATGCGCGCGTGCTCGCCGGCGAAGGTGAGGAAGGAGAAGTCGGCGTTCGCGCCGAAGGCCCACACGAAGATCATCCCGAACCCGAAGATGACCCAGCCGATGAGCGAGCCACCTCCGACGAGGTTGAGGACGCGCAACGACAGCGGCACGTGTCGCGGAGGTGGAGCCAGCGTGAGGAGCATGGAGAAAAGGGTAGCACCACGTAACGGAGCGCCGGCTTCCAGCCGGCCGGACCGCCGGCTTCCAGCCGGCGAACAACCGCGGGCTGTAAGCCCGCTAGCCGGCCGGCAGGATGCCGGCGCTCCGTAACTACCTCGGTAATGCCATGCACGGCACCACGTTGAACTCACCGAACTGTGTGTTCGTTGCGGCGACGATCGGTTGATCGCTCGTAATGCGAATCGTGATCGCGACGTTCGTGTCCGTTTCGAGATTCGCCTGCGCGGTGAGCCATGCGAGATAGAGCGTGTTCGCTGCGCCAAGAGGCGCGGTTGTCGCGCCGGTTTGTCCCGGATACAACGGCGCCGGATCGCCCGGCGGGATCGAGCCCGGGCTTACGGGAATCGGCTGACCGGTGAGATTGACCCCATTTTTGTTGAGGAAATTCACCGCGACATTCGCCGTCGCCGCGCCGCCATTGAACACGTACAACGATTCCGTCGACGTGCCGGCATTGTGATAATTCGCGGGCGTGCACACATAAACATAAGGCGGTCCGCCCGCAGAATCACCCGCCGGTCCCTGCGGTCCCGCGGGACCTGCCGGGCCCGCCGGGCCTTCCGTGTTCCACGTCACGCGCGTTTCATTCGCATGACAAACCGTTGTGGATGCGACGAGTCTTAACCCGCCATTTCCGGTGTTGACGCAGGCCTCGATGACCGCCGCTTCCGCACCAATCGGTAAGAACAACAACACAAGACTCCCCAGAGTCGATCGCATGAACGCTCCTTTCACGAGTTGTCGAGAGAGGAGAAAACAATACGTTCCGATTCAGGAGCGCGCCGTGATCTGGCGCACGGTGGGCGTTGGCCGTGCCGGCAGTTTCTTTAAACGGTCTACGCTGGTCTAATCGCCACATGAGTCCCAAAGCCGTCCTCATCGCGCTCCTCGGCATGCTGTCTCTCGCCGTCGCATCCGCGGTTCCGCCGCAACCTTCGGAATACGCCACGCTCAAGGCCGAAGCCGAATCGTCTTACGCGGAAAAATCCTTCAGCCACGCGCATGAAATCTACGAACGCGCCGCAAAACTCAACGTCGATGCGGCAGAACGTCGATGGATCGAGTTCCGGCTCGCGGACACACGATTGCGCGCCGACGCCGCCAGTCCCAATCCCGATCGCACGATCGTCAATGAAGCGCGCATCGCGCTCGAAAAACTCACGGCCGAAGGCCCTCACGATCTCGTCTGGTCCGACGCCCGCGAATCCCTCGGCGATTTCTTCGCATTCCATCCCAATCAGCACGACGTCTATTCGGCGCAGCGCTACTACAGCGACGCGCTCGAGTATTGGGCCGGCAGCTCGGACATCGAACAGGCGCGTCAGCGTTACCTCGCCATCGTCTTCAAGATGGCGCCTAACGACAACGTTTATGTGATTCCGCGCAATGTGCTCGTCAATGCCATGCAGATTGCGCAGGAGGTTCAGGACCGAGCGCGCGTCAGGTACCTGCTCGCGATGCAATTCGAAAATGAGCACACACCCGCGAGCCTCGAGCGTGCGTTGGAGCTTTACAACGAAATTCTCGCTTACGGAAAGAAAAGCGATCTCTATGATGCGGCGCTTTATCGATCGGCGACGTTGATTGCATCGGATCCCGATGGCGACCTCGCCGAAGCTCTGCGTCGATTTCGAACGCTGCTCGCTGAGTTCAAACCGACGGAGACGGCCTGGTACGACGAAGCGAAAAACCAGATCAAGGAAATCACTGAACCGAGCGTCGATGTGCTCGTGAGCGGCACGTACCTGCCGGAGTCCGAACAGCAGCTCGCGCTGCAATGGCGCAACGTATCGAGCATCGACATTGCGATTTATCCCGTCGACCTCGCAAAAGACTCGAGTTACGACGAGCGTAAGGAATGGGTCGATACGTTCGCGCTCAGTGGGAAGAAGGCCGCGCGTCAGTGGACGTATGCGGCTAAGAGCGCCGGCGAATATCGTCCCGGTGCCGATCGCATTTACCTCGAGCCGCGCATGGATCCCGGCGCGTACATCGTCGTGGCGAAATCGGGGAGTGTTTCGTCGCGCGCGCTGCTGCTCGTCACGGACGCGCACATCCTCGTGCATTCCGCGGGCGGGAAAATGGCGATTTATGTTTCGGACGTCGAGACCGGCGAGCCGATTCCAAATGCGCGCGTGCGTGTGTGGCAGGAAATCAATCACGATCGCGTCGAACGAAATGCGCAGACCGATGCGCGCGGCCTGGCAACCGTCGATACCGATCGTGTCTATGGCTATTCGCACATTACCGCGGTTGCCGGTGCACGACAGGCATTTCATCGCGCCTACAGCTATTCCTATCGCCGTGGCGCGACTCCGGAATGGCGCATTTACGCGTTTACGGATCGTCCCGCGTATCGGCCCGGCGAAACCGTGCAGTGGAAAATCATTGCCCGATCGCGCGAAGGAGAGGATTGGCGGACGCCGGCGGGTGCGTCGCTCAATTACGAGATCACGAGCCCGCGCGGCGAGAAGGTTTCGACGGGCACAGCGAAGCTCAATGAGTTCGGGAGCTTCGCCGCGGAGTTGCCGGTTACGGCCGCAAACGCGTTAGGCGCGTACAACATCGTCTTTCGCATCGATCAGAGTCATGTCGGAAGCGCGATGCTGTTCCGGCTCGAGGAGTACAAACTCCCCGAATTCCGCGTTTCTGTATCGACGCCGGTGGAGAAACAGTATCGGTTAGGCGACACGATCGAGGCGACCATCGACGCGAGTTATTACTTCGGCGGTCCGGTTGCGAACGCGTCTGTCGAGGCCGTGATTTATCAGGAGCCGTTTTATCGGTACTGGTACCCCTGGCGCACCTATGACTGGTATTTCAGCGATCCGCGTCCGTATCGCAATGCGACTGTGATGCGGCGGGAGACGCTGCAGACCGATGCCGAAGGTCGCGCGATTCTGAAAATCGATACGCCGCGCGATGGGAATGACACGAATTACCGCATTGAGGCGCGCGTCGTCGATGCGTCGCGTCGCGAGGTGCGCGGCGAAGGGAACGTGCGTGTTACGCGGCAACGCTACAGCGTGCTGATGCATCCCGAGCATGTGATTCACCGGCCGAACGAGAGCGTTTCGATCGAGCTGCAGGCTCTCGACGCGAACGACAAGCCGGTGGTGACGAGCGGCGCGATGACGGTTGTGCGTCGCGCGTGGAAGCGGCGCTGGATCGATCGCAATGGCGCGCGCATCGACGCCGGCCGGTATGAAGAAGAGCCGGTGATTGAGACGACGCAGAAGACCAACGCGGATGGCGAGTTGACGTTCACGTTCACGCCGAAGCGCGAGGGCTATTACGTGATCCGCTGGTCGAGTCAGGACGGGCCGAAGGCGCGCGATCTGATAACGACTGAAACGTCCGTATGGGTTGCGGATCGCGCGACGACCGATGTCGGATATGTGCTGGAGAGCGGCATTAACGTCATTGTGGATAAGGAGTCGATGCTCGCGGGTGAGAGCGCGTCGGTAATCCTCGTGACGCCAGCAACTGGCCGCTGGGTTGTGCTGTCGACGGCGGGCGACAGTTTGCTCGATACGCAACTCCTGAAGATGGACGGCACCGTGAAGCTCGTGCAATTGCCGCTCGATCAACGTCATGTGCCGAACTTCTTCATTACGGCGTCGACGGTGTTCGATCTCGATTTATCGAGCGATGACGAGCGCGTGGTCGTGCCGCCGGTCGAGCATTTCATCAATGTCGACGTGAAATCGGATCGCGCGTTGTATCAGCCGCGCGATGAGGGAACGATTACGATCACGACGCGCGACGTCGATGGAAAACCGGTAGCCGCGGAAGTCGCACTGGCGGTTTCTGATGAAGCCGTGACCGCGATTCAAACCGATCCCGCGGGCGATCCGCGTAAGTTTTTCTACAGTGACCTGCGCGGCGATTCCATTCGCGCGAGCGGGAGTGTGCAATCGCAATCGTATTTATTCGAGACGAAGCCTTTGAAAGAGGAAGAAGGCGTTTATGGGTCCGTAGAAGGCGGCGTTGAAGGCGGTGTCGTGGGAGGCGTTGCGGGCGGCGTAGTGCGTGGAATGGTCGGTGGCGTACCTCCGCCACCGCCACCATCGCCGGCTCCAGCGTCTGTGGCGCAGGCGATCACGGTGACGGCGGAAGCGCCCGCCATGCAGGAACTGGCGCTGTTCGCGAAAGCCGCGGATATGGCTGCGCCGGCGGAATCGACGCCGAACGTCGACGTTCAGGTGCGCACGGATTTCCGATCGACCGCGTTTTGGAAAGCCGACATTCTTACCGATCAGAGTGGCACGGCCACAGTGAAGTTTAAATATCCCGAGGCGTTGACGGAGTGGAGAGCGACGGCGCGGGCGGCGTCCATGACCTCACAATTCGGGATGGGCTCGTCGATCGCGAAGACCAACATGCCGCTCATTGTGCGATTGCAAGGCCCGCGATTCTTCGTCGAAGGCGATCGCGTGATGATCTCCGCGGTCATGAACAACAATACCGATGAGGCCTTGACCGTCACGCCGGCAATCGATGTTGAGGGCGTGAAACTCGTCAGCGCGGCAAGCGCGCCCATTGTGATTCCTGCACAGAGCGAAGCGCGCGCGGATTGGTGGGTACTGGCAGAGAAACAAGGTCCTGCGAAATTGCGGGTCTCTGCACGCTCGCAGAAATACGGCGATGCGATGGAGAAACCGTTCCTCGTTTACGAGCACGGCATCGACAAGCTCATTGCGCGATCCGGGAAATTGCGCGGCAATGAAGCGATTGTGAAACTCGAGCTGCCGCGTGAGCGTCGCGCAATGGATTTAAGCGTTCAGATCGCGCCGAGTCTGGCCGTAACGATGCTCGACGCGCTGCCGTATCTGCTCGAATATCCGTATGGCTGTACCGAACAGACCATGAGCCGGTTCTTACCGGCGGCAATGGTCGCGCGCACGGTGCGGAAGCTAGGCCTCGATCCCGAACAGCGTCTGCCGAAGAAACGTCTGCAGGACGTGACGAACGCGGGCATGGCACGTCTGTACGACTTCCAGCACGCCGATGGCGGCTGGGGTTGGTGGCGCGATGGCAACAGCGACGATTTCATGACCGCGTATGTGGTGTGGGGTTTCGCGATTGCGCGCGACGGCGGTCTCGATGTCCGTACGAATTCCATCGATCGCGCCGCGTCGTGGCTCGAACAGCGGCTCGTCGCAGAGAAGGATGTCAATCAACTCGCCTGGATGCTGCACGGGTTATCCGCGTGGCGTAAAGGCGCACCGTCGCAGGCGGTGACGAAAGCCTTCGATCGCGTATGGGAAAATCGGGCATCGCTCAGTGCGTACTCGCGTGCGCTCGCGGCATTGACCGCGCATCGCTGGGGATTGAAGGAGCGCGCACAGACGCTGATTCGCAATCTCGAAGACGGCGTGATCATCGACAGTAAGCCGGATCAATCCGTGCTGCTTGCGGGTGAGAGCGCGGCGGAGACGATGAGCACCGCGCACTGGGGCTCGGCGAATCGATTCTGGTGGCGCTGGTATGAGGGTCCGGTCGAGACGACCGCCTTCGCACTCGATGCACTGGTGACGGTCGATCCGGGGAATAAGCTGATTGAGCCCACAATGAACTGGCTGGTGAAGAATCGCCGCGGCTCACAATGGCACAACACGCGCGACACGGCGATTGCGCTGCTCGCGCTGAATGATTATCTGCAAGCCAGTGGCGAATTATCGGGCGACATCGGGTATGAGCTGACCGTAAACGGCAAGGTGATCGCGACCAAGGTGCTCACGTCCGCCGACGTGCTCAAAGCGCCCAGCCGCTTCTCCATCGATCCGGAGGTCGTCGGATCCGGCAATGCGGAGGTGCGCATTCGCCGCACGAGCGGCAAGGCGCCGATTTACTTTGCGGCCGAGGCGCGTTTCGTGTCGCTCGTAGAACCGGTCAAAGCCGCGGGCAATGAGCTATTCGTCAAGCGCGAATACCTCCGTCTGAGTCCGCGTCCGACGTTATTGAAGGGCGTCGAATACGATCGCATTCCGCTCCGCGATCACGAGGCGATCAAGAGCGGCGATCGCGTCGAGGTGTTGGTCACGATCGACGCAAAGAACGATTATGACTATTTGCTGTTCGAAGATCTCAAGCCGGCTGGCTTTGAAGCGGTCGAACTGCAAAGCGGTAATTCGCTCTATGCCACGGGCGTCAAGACACAGCGCTCGTCGTGGGTGTATCGCGAGCTGCGCGATCGTAAGGTGGCGATGTTCATCGACCACCTTCCGCAAGGTCTTTGGGAAATCCGCTACACGCTTCGCGCGGAAGTCCCCGGCACGTACCACGCCCTGCCGTTGTTAGGCGAGGCGATGTACGTGCCGGAGGTGCGCGCAAACGGCGAAGAGGTGCGAGTGGAGGTGCAGGAGTGACGGCGTTAGAACGGATCGAACGCCGCGGTCACGACAGAATCGGCCCGTGCATACGCGAACATGCGTCCGAAGGGCGCGTAGGCGACGGAGGTCACATAAGACGACGGATTGTTCGGATCCTGCAGCCAGGTGCCGAGCAAGCGTCCCGTAGAAACTTCGAAGAATCGGACGCTGCCGTTGTAGACGCGATCGCCGGAGCCGGCAGCGAGCTGGAGTTGGTCAGGCGAAAAGGCAAGGGAGGTAACGCCGTTGTTATTGCCCGGAATGGTGCGAATCAAGGATCCGTCTGTGGCATTCCAGAGTTTGATCGTGCAATCGATGCATTGTCCGTACTGATCGATCTGGTTGCTTCCGGAGGCCATCAGCCGTCTGTCCGGCGACATGGCCATCGAGATCGTGCTGACCGTGGTGCTCTGGGTTACGAACGAACCGTCGCTGACGCGATAAGAAAGGATTCCGCCCTGACCGCCCAGGCCAACGATCGATCCATCGCGGGAGAATACGACGGCAAAGACGCGGGGGCGATATCCGACGCCGCCATTGAGAGTTTTTAAGAGAGTCATGTCCGGTAAATGCCAGAGTTTCACTGTGCCGTCACGACCACCGGACGCGAGGATTTGTCCGTTAGGCGAGAAGGCTACGCAGGTCGTGCCGTTATTGTGGGCCGAGATCGGCCCTCCGAGTTTGACGCCGTCAGCGACACGGAACAGGAAGAGATTTCGATTGAAGGCCTGGATGCCGAACGCGGCAAGCTTGCCGTCGGGAGAAAAGGCAACGGCGCCAACGCTGCCGCCGCTGTATCCCGTTTGAAACGTACGAACGAGGGAGCCACTGGATGACTGTCGGAGTTGTACGCCGGTGAGAATGAGTTGCGCGTCGGGCGATATGGCGATGGCCCGGCTGGCGGTGGTTTGCCAGAGGACGCTCTGTGGCGTTGCCGCGGCGGCGATTGTCGATATCAATAAGGACAGGATCAGGATCGAAGTCTTGCGAATGACGTTCATAGGATTCCCCACATGAATCAATCGTGCAGCAACGAGCGAGCCCGATTTAGGAGCGAGCAGAGTCAGCGATTCGTGCTGCTCGCGATTGGAGTGCTGCTGGCGCTCTCGTGCGATCGCCCTCGGCCGGTCCAATCCGCAACCCCGCCGGCGACGAAAAATCAATTCGGGGAGCTGATGCAGAAGCAGCCGCCATTCCCTGACGCCCACGCGAACCCCAAACCCACTCCCGACGTCCTCGGCTGTTATTCCGTGGCGATGACGCCAGACCTCGGACCGGGCTTTAACGTTCCATCGAATCTTGAATTGACCGATTCTCCCGGCGGCACATTGCAGTTTCACAGTCTTTATGTGGCGCGGACTCCATTGCGGATGAAGGCCTCATGGCGGCCTTACACGGAGAACGAGATTCGAATCGCGCTCAGTGATTTCAGTAGCGGCTGGACGATGGAGCTTCACCGCGAGAAGAACGGTTACTCAGGGACCGGCTTGTGGGTTAGCCACACATTGGAGCGGCGAGAGGTCGAGGTGCGATTGGTCCGTGCGGAGTGTACGAGTGCATTAGCGGAAGTGACGTATTCTCCGAATGCACGACGCCGTCGTCAGTCCGGCGAATCCTTCAAGACACTGTGCGAGGCATTCCCGGAGAGTGGCGATATCGTGCGATTTACGAAGGGAATGACCCCTCCACAACGAGTTTCTTACCGAGCACCGAAGTTCTCGGGAAAAATCACTGTATCGGGGATTCTGATCGCAAGCCTGGTCATTACGGATACGGGACGAGTGTCGCGCATCGAGATCGAGCGAAGTGCGTCGGATCAATACGATGCGTTGTTTGTCGAGGAAATGAAGTCAGCGCGGTTCCGTCCTGCGCAGCGCGACGGTAAGAACGTGTCGGTTTGCATGAATTACACGTCCATGCCGCACGTCCGCTGATCGGTTTATAACTGCACGTCGTCGTCGAGGCCGCCATTCCACGACGGCGGATCGCTCGCGGGAAACGACTCCGCAATCGCCTCGTCAATGCGATCGTCCCCATCGAGCGGCGATTCGGGCGTCATCAGCGGATCGATGCGCCCGCCGCGCGAATTCTCGCTCTCCTGCTGCTGCGTCACGAATTGCTGAGCATGCGGGAAGCGGGCCAGGGACGTGCGCCAGTCATTGAGGATGGATTGGTCGCGATGCGCGAATGTGAGGAACTCGTCGTGCGAGACGAACGCGCGTGCCGCAGCCGCTCCGCCGTAGGCGAGAGCCGGAAGGATTTCGGCATCCCAGCCGCTCGCGATCGTCATCTGCAGCAACGTGACGAAGTCCGCGCTTTCGTAATCGAGGAACAGATGACCCGGCGCTTCGTGCAATTGGCGCGAATCGCCGTAGCTTTGCCGCAAGCGGTAATAGAGGTGCCAGTTTTCGGAGCTCGGCCAGACGCCGTGCTCCGTAATCCATAGAAGACAACTCGATCGCGGCGTCAGGGCATCTTCGATCGCGCGACAGAATGCGACCGAGCTCATCTGCGCGGGAATCCGAATCTCGAAGTGCGGCATGTCGCGTACGGCGTTGATTCGTGGTTGCGTGATCGCGAATTCATGATTCGACGCCATGTCCGGCATTCGTCCTCGGTCATGAAAAACATGGCGCAAGTATACCGAGCGCGTCCATTGAATTCTGGCGACGAAGTCGGCACACCCTTCGTATCAACCGCGGCATGAACGAAACCGAAATTCGGCGGTTAATCGCGGAGCATGGGCGGTGGTGGCATGAGATTGAGGTTGCGCCGGGGATTGTGACGCCGGGCGATGATTCGAATCGCAGTAAGTTACCGATTCTCGATTCCATTGGGCTGCCATTGAACCTGCGCGGGATGCGCGTACTCGATATCGGTTGTTCAGACGGTTATTTCTCCTTTGAAGCGGAAAAGCGGGGCGCGGATGTCGTGGCGATCGATTTCGTTCCGGAGGGGTATACGGGATTTGCGACGGCGCGGCAGATCCTCGGCAGCAAGGCCGAGTATCGAATGGACAATGCCTATAACCTCAATCCCGAAACTTACGGAACATTCGACATCGTCCTGTTCCTCGGCGTTCTCTATCACCTGCGTAAGCCGTTACAAGCGCTCGACGCCATTCGCTCGGTCTTGAAAGACGGCGGGCAATTATTCGTCGGGACGATGATGATCGACGAGTTCGTGCAGTTGCGGGACGGCACCGTCACGTCGTTAGACGCATTGAATCCGCTGCTGAAGGATATTCCTCTGTGGCAGGCGTATCCCGGCGACTCGCTCAATGGCGATTACACGAATTGTTTTGCGCCCAATCGTCGCGCGCTCGAAGTGGCATTGAGCGAGGCGCAGTTTCGCGTCGATGCCATGGAAATCGTATCGATGGGTGGATATGCGCGTGCGACGGCGATTCGCGACGAGAAAGTGGATAAATATCAGCGCCTGGACGGCCGTCTCGAAACGACGGCGTTCGATCCGTCAGTGCCGTATTTTCTCGACGAAGAAGGTTCTGTACACAATGTGACGCCGCGTCGGCACGTCAACGACGAATGACGACGAGCGTCAGGTCGTCATTGACGGAGTCGAGTTGATCGAGAATCGCGCGCGGATTTTCCGCGCAGATTCGTTCCCGTAAACCATGGACGCCTAATTCCGCACCGTCGACTTCGGCCTCGACGAGACCGTCACTGTAGAGCACGAGCGTCTCGCCGGATTCGAGCTGCGTCGTCGTCGATGTCCATTGTGCATTTGGCAGAATCCCGAGAAGCGGACCGGTGGATTGCAGCGCATCCACACTGCCGTCGTTCCGCAGAATCAGGGGAGGACAATGTCCGGCATTCGTGATGGTCAGACGTCCATCATCACGCAGAAATCCAATCACGCCGGTCGCGAATCGATTCGACGGCAATAGGGGCCGCAGAAACTCGTCGATGCGTTTCGTGGTCGACG
>JBQCJC010000144.1:0-2410 GCA_051953135.1 Thermoanaerobaculia bacterium
CGGGCCGGGGGCCGGCCCCCCCCCCCCCCCCCCCCCCCCCACGTACAAAAACCACGGCGCGGCGTTTACTCACCCATCTGCCCCGCCCCGCGGTCGCCGCACCAGCTCCGTCGCGCAGTTCGGACATCGCGACTGAAACCAGCGCGTGCAGTTCGCGCAGAACGTGCATTCGTAGCTACAGATGAACGCGATCTCATCCTCGGACAGGATGACCTCGCAGCGTTCGCACTCCCGTTTCATGTCGAGCATGCTTCTGCCCACCACATACGAACAACTTCTGATTCAGTTCTGCGCGTCACCATTCAGTTGCTGTCTCTTCACACGCGCAAGGAAAAGGAAAGTTAGGCGTGAACGAAAAATTGATCCCTTCGACCGGTGAAACGATTCCGCTCATCGGCCTCGGCACGTGGCAATCGTTCGACGTCGCGAATGCGAAACCGCTCGAACCGTTGCTCGCCGAATTCGTGCGACTCGGCGGTCGACTCGTCGATTCCTCGCCGATGTACGGCCGCGCCGAATCCGTCGTGGGCGATGTCGCGAACGCCATCAACGTCCGCGATCAACTCTTCATCGCGACGAAGGTTTGGACATCGGGACGCAGCGCCGGCATCGAGCAAATGGAATCATCCGAATCGAAACTGCGCGGCCGCATCGATCTGATGCAGGTCCACAATCTTGTCGACGTTCGCACGCATCTCGAAACGCTGCGCGCGTGGAAGGCCGAAGGCCGCGTGCGCTACATCGGCATCACGCACTACACGAGCAGCGCCTTCGCCGAAGTCGAACGACACCTTCACGACATCGACTTCCTGCAGATCAACTACTCCGTCGCCGAACGCGAAGCCGAGCGCCGCCTGCTGCCACTCGCGAAGGAACGCGGCATCGCCGTCATCGCGAACCGGCCACTCGCGACGGGAGCGCTCACACGCATCCGCACCCCACTCCCCGACTTCGCGCGCGATCTCGATTGCACTTCCTGGCCAGAGCTGCTGTTGAAGTTCGTCGTCTCCCATCCCGCGATCACCTGCGCGATCCCCGCAACGAGCAACATCGAACACCTGCGCGCCAACATGCGCGCCGGTGTGGGAACGATGCCGGACGCTGGGATGAGGAAGAGGATCGCGGAGGCGGTTCGTTAGCATGATCCGCATGACGACCACCGCACGTGATCTGCTCGATCAGGCACTCGAACTTCCGCTCGATGATCGCGCGCAGCTCGCTGTCGCACTCCTACGCCGTCCGCCGAATGCCGCTGCGCACGTTTCCTTCCTCGTTCGTATTCGTGGAACATAGAGTCGAAGCCAACTCGTTAGAATGTCCCCATCATGAGAAAACTCGCCCTGCTCCTCACGCTCTTCGTCACCGTCTTCGCGTTTGCGGCCGAAGGGCCGAAAGGCAAGCTCACGAAAGTCGAGGCGAAGACCGTCTGCATGGTCAATGAGATGGCGATGGGCAAGGACCAGATTCCGGTCGAGGTTGGTGGGAAGACGTATTACGGCTGTTGCGCGATGTGCAAGGAACAGCTCGAGAAGAACGCCGAGAAGCGCACCGCCATCGATCCCGTCACCGGCAACAAAGTCGACAAAGCCACGGCCGTGATCGCGGCGCAGGAAGATGGTCACGTCTTCTACTTCGAGAGTGAAGAGACGCTCGCGAAACACAACAAGCTTTACGACGTGCAGTAACTCACTGGTGCGCTTGCGCGAACAGATCGCGCAGGCGCACGCGACGCCCGTCGCGCTGCAGCATCGCGAGACGCTCTTCGAACTCGCCGAGCGTCCAGCAATCCTCCTCGCGCAACTCTTCGACCGGCGGCGCGACCTCGTCATTCAGCGGACAAATGTCCCGAAACTCCGCCTCCGCTTCCTCATCGATCCAGCGCAGCGGCAATCCCTGAGTCCGGCACACGTACGGACGCACTTCGTAAATCCGGCACTCGCCTTCGCTGCCGAGAAACGCGCACTGGCCGATCGGATGCGGCTCGCCGTGCATGAGCAACTCACTCGCAAATGCCTGAATGCGCTGCGCTTCCACCGCGAAAACGCTGATGTCGTCGACGCAGCAGCCGAAACATCCGCGGCGACAAACCATCCGTTCGCGATGCCGTTCCGCCAGCGCCGCAGCGCGCGCATCGACCTCATCATGAAGCTCTCGGATCACGGGAACCAGAACCCGGCTAACCTCGTTGTGAATCCCCGGTCTAACGGCTTCGGATGGAAACGGCAGCGCACAACGAAGACACCGAGCTGGTGACGCGCACTCTCGCGGGAGAGGACGACGCGTTCCGCACGCTCGTCGAACGCCACTCGCGCGCGCTCTATCGCGCGGCGTATCGCATAGTCGGAAACGCCGACGAATCGGACGACGTGGTTCAGGAAACGTTCCTGCGCGCGTATCGCGCACTCTCGCG
>JBQCJC010000145.1:0-7978 GCA_051953135.1 Thermoanaerobaculia bacterium
CCCGCTGCAGCGCGGTGAGCGACCGCGGCCGAAGGTCCGCGTGTCGCAGGTTGTAGCTCAAATGGTTAGAGCGGGCGTCTCATAAGCACTCATCGAGCACTCCCCAAAAAAAAATTCACGCCTCTTGTAGAACTGCGCTCTCCTCGTTCGTCGTGATAGTGAATGCGGGCCAATCGCCCGCAAAAACATTGAGGAGACGACATGCCGCACTATCTGGTTTCTTCCTACCTTCCCGACAACTACGACCCATCCGTCGAAACGGAAGCGACGATCGAGGCGATCCACGAGCTCAATCGCGAAATGATCGCTGCTGGCGTTCGCAAATTCGCCGGCGGTTTGAGTCCAAAGACAACAACCGTGCGCGCGCAGCCCAACGGTGAACTGCTCGTCACGGACGGTCCGTACCTCGAGGCGAAGGAACACGTCGGCGGTTTGTGGATCCTCGAAACCGAGACGCTCGACGAGGCGCTGGCGTGGATCCGCAAGGGCGCGAAAGTCCTCCGCAGTGCGGTCGAAGTGCGCGAGATTTTCTTCATGCCCGCTCCTGAAAACGAGTGAGCCATGCGGTTCATGATGATGGTGATCGCGAAGTCCTGCGCATCGGACGCGGTGATCAGGAGGATCGAGTACACGAAAACGCTGCAGAAAGCGGGAGTGCTGCGCGCGTTCGAGGGCTTGAATTCTCCTTACGCGGGAGCGCGCATCTCATACGCGAACGCCAAAGCGGCGGTAAGCGACAGTGATGCGAACGAAGCGATCACTGGTTACTGGATCCTCCACGTTCGCTCCCGCGAAGAAGCAATCGAATGGGCAAAGCGTGCTCCAATGTCCAGCGACGAAGTGATCGACGTTCGCCAGATTCACGACGACGTTCAAACCGATGAGCGATGTTGCTAAGACCATCGAAGCCGTGTGGAAAATCGAATCCACACGGCTCATCGCTGCGATCGCACGCGTCACTCGCGATATCGGCATTGCAGAGGAGCTCGCACAGGAAGCGCTCATCGTGGCGATGGAGCGCTGGCCCGACGAAGGGATCCCCGAGAATCCCGCGTCGTGGCTGATGACCACTGCGAAGCGGCGCGCGCTCGATGCATTGCGACGCAGCCGCATGCTCGTGAAAAAGCACGAAGAGATTGCGCGCGAGCTGGAGTGGCAACAGCAGCAACTCGGAGACGCGCTGGAACAGTCGCTCGATCAGGTGATCGATGATGACGTGCTGCGACTGATCTTCACCGCATGCCATCCCGTGCTGGCAGTGGAAGGTCGAATCGCGCTCACGCTGCGACTGATCGGCGGTCTGACGACGGCGGAGATCGCGCGTGCGTTTCTCGTGACAGAGAAGACGCTGGGACAACGAATCTCTCGCGCGAAGAAAACTCTCTCTGAAGCGCAGGTTCCGTTCGAAACGCCGAGCGGCGATGAGTTGCGTCGCCGGGTGGAGTCCGTGCTGACGGTGGTCTATCTGATTTTCAACGAAGGCTACACCGCAACCTCGGGCGATGAATGGCTGCGCGCGGCGCTTTCGGAAGAAGCGCTGCGTCTTGGACGCATGCTCGCGCAACTGCTTCCCGGCGAATCGGAAGTTCATGCGCTGGTGGCGTTGATGGAATTGCAGGCATCGCGCAACGCAGCACGTCGCGGCAAGAACGGCGAGGCCGTTTTGTTTCCGGATCAGGACCGCTCACTCTGGGATTCCGCGCAAATCCAGCGCGGGATGAACGCACTCGAACAAGCGCAACGACTCGGCGGCGGTGCGAAACCGTACGCGTTGCAGGCAGCAATTGCCGCATGTCACATGCGCGCGCGCACTGCCGAAGAGACCGAATGGGATCGCATCGTCGCGCTCTACGACGCGTTGTTACAACTCAATCCATCTCCCATCGTCGCGCTCAATCGCGCGGTCGCGGTCAGCATGATGCAAGGCCCCGCTGCAGGACTCGAAGCGCTCGACGACGCTGCTGCGCGCGTCAGTGACACCGCGCAACCCGGCTACCATCTCTTCCCCAGCGTTCGCGGAGATCTGCTGATGAAACTCGGAAGGCTCGCGGAGGCGCGTGAAGAAATTCAACGCGCCCTCGCAATGACGAAGAACCTGCGCGAACAGGAGTTGCTGGCGAATCGATTGAAACAGTTGGACGACGCTTAGCGATCACCGCGGCGGCGTCGCCAATCCCAGCCAGATCAGCATTCCATCTCCACCTGGATTGCCCGCGACATTCATCAACGGATCGCCGATATCGACATTGAAATCCGGCTTCCAGTTGTTGCACGTCCACACATTGCCCGCGGCATCCACACCAAGTCCCGTCGTGCGCATCATCGGGATAAAACAATCCGCGCCGCCTTCGCCATACAGCGGCGTTCCATCCGCGAGCAGCACAGGACAACCCGCGGACGGCAGCGTGTAACCAGTCGGCGGCGTCATCGCATCGCCGAAGAGATAGCCGCTCGCATTCACGCCCGCGAGCTGTGTCAGGCGGCCGTGAAACACCGTTCCGACTTCCAGTGGACCGAAATTGCCGATCCAAAGATTGTCCGCGCCATCCAACACGATTCCCCACGGACCATTGATCCCGCCGCCCTGATATCCGCCGATCAATTCGCCGTTCGCGTCGAACACATACACGTGATGACCGCTGCCGGAGCCGACCCACACGTTTCCCTTCGAATCGATCTGCACGCCTTTCATCACCTTGCCGATGTGCCGCGTTCTGCGCACGCACGTGAGCGCCGCGCCTGGCGCCTTCTCCGATGGAAGCGCGAGATTGATCAGATAGCTGTTCGCGCCGTTACTGTTCGCCACCCACGCCGAGCCATCGGCCGCGATCGCGATCCCGAATGGCGCGAACGTGCCAGAGTCATCGACGTACGCCGCCCAGTCATCGGGACGACCATTGCGATAACACACCACCGTTCCATTGCCCCATCCGGCAAGCCACACACTGCCCGACGGATCCACCATCACACCCTGCACGCGATTCATCCCGCCCTGCGTGTATCCGTTCGGCGCAGGCGAAATCGGACGAAGGTGCGGATCGAACTTCGACGCGCTGCCGACGGGAAAATACGCATCGCCGCCCCAGCCGAAATCGCCGAACCATCCGTTCTGCTCCGTATCGATCGCCACACCGAACCCCGCGCCGAGAAGACCGCCGCCGGAAACCGGCGATCCTTTCGCGGGACGTCCGGAGAGATCGAGCACGATCGAATACGGCGATGAATACGGCTGTCCCTGCACGACATTGTTCGGGATCCATGCGCGGCCCTGCGCGTCGAACGCAACGCTGCCCGGCCCTCCGAACATGCGCGTGTTGTCGCCCGAATCATTCACCTTCACCGCGATCGTCCACGCATCCGGCTGCTCGCGCAGCACCGGACCATACGCATCGGCGATCTTCGATTGCACGAAGATTCCGCCGACATGATTCGCAGGATTGCGCGCGAGATTGCGCAACGCATCGACGGTATTCGTCGGAGGATCGCCGTTCGGCGGCGTCGTTGCTGTGTACAGCGCCTGCAGGACTTTGCCGCGAACGCGCACGGCGGCGGTCAGAAGATTCGCGAGCGACATCAGCGAGCGCCACGCATTCGTCTCATCGCCATTCGGCGAGCGCATCATCACCGGCGAGACGGTTCCGGTAGAGACATCGACGAGATTCGCGCTCATCGCCGCGATGATGCGCAGCGGCAGCGACGCTCCTTCGATCGTGAGGCCGCGCAGAAACTGCGCCGCGCTGTATGCCGCCGCGACGGTCGTCAACTCATTGACTACAATGCGCGGAGGAATCGACGCGCCGAGAATCGCCATCAAGGCGACGCCTTCGTCGCCGAGGATTGCGGTGACGTAAAAGAATTCCTCGCCGGACGACACAGCCTCGGCCTCCGCGGAAAACGATCCGTCGGGCGCGGTGGTCACGCGCGCGATCTCCGACGAAATCCCGTCGTGAACGCGATGAAACCTCACCGTCGCATTTGCCAGCGCGTTGCCTTCGCGGCCTGATTGCACAACTCCATTCACTCGAAACCTCCTGCTGAACGCTTAGGAGATTCACGAGCGCGACATTTCCCTACCTCCCTCTCCCCAAATAGACTCTCCTCGTGCTCTCGCCGCGCGACATCGTTCGTGAGTTCCTCGAATCCCACGGCATCGCACCGCGCGAACTCATCCTCGCCGTCAGCGGCGGCATTGACTCCACCGCGCTGCTGCTTCTCCTGAAAAATGAAGGCGTGCGAGCGGCGCACATCAATCACCGTCTTCGCGGCAACGAATCGGACGAAGACCAGCGCTTCGTCGAACAACTCTGTCTGCGATTCGATATCCCGCTCGACATCGCCGATGGAACGATCGATGACCAGGCCGTGAAAACGCGAGGCATCGAAGCCGCCGCGCGCGAAGTGCGCTACGCGCGGTTGAAAGAAATTCGAGAGAAACACAATGCGCGCTACGTTGCGACCGCGCATCAGAAAAACGATCAGGCCGAAACGGTGTTGATGCGACTCCTCACCGGCAGCGGCATCAATGGATTGCGCGGCATCCATCCGATTCGCGACGACGGATTCATTCGACCACTTCTCGACCTCACACGCACGGAGCTCGAAGCCGTGTTGCGCGAGCACGGCATCACCGCGCGCGAAGATCGATCAAATCAGGACGCGAGATTCCTTCGCAATCGCGTCCGCATTTTCCTTCGCGACATCAACGCCACCGACAACCTCGCGAAAATCGCGGAACAAGCGCGCGAGCAATGGCCGATCCTCGAACGCGCGATCGATGAAGCAGAACGCGACTGCTGCGTGATCGAAGAATCGCGAACGCGATTCACAAAGATGCCGCACGACGCGTGGCTCAAAGGCGCATTACTGCGGCGTCACATTCGCAGACTCGATCCACACGCACGCGATTTCGACGCACGACGAATCAATACAAATGCGAAGCGCGTAAGCGTCACGAAAACCATCGAGTGGCTGAACGGAGCGCTGAAACGCAAAGAAGAACGCACGACGTTCGCCCCGATCGAATTCGAACACGAAGCGTTCATCGAAGAACTGAACGCAACGATTCACGTGAACCGCCCACCGCCAACCGCCAGCCGCCAACCCTTCCAACTCCCGCCTGACGCGCAACCGCGCTTCACGGTCCGTCCACGAAAGCCAGGCGATCGCTTTCATCCCCTCGGCGCGCCGCACCCGAAAAAGCTGAAAGACTTTCTGATTGATCGTAAAATCCCTCGCGACAGCCGGGACCGCCTGCCGCTGCTCGTCTGGAATGGCGAGATCGTCTGGATCGCGGGCGTCGAGATCTCGGAGCGCTTCAAAGTCACAGACCCGGCGCACGGGATTCTTTATCAAGTGTGGTTGGAGGGATCGGGTGGAGACGACGGAGATCACGCCACTCTTTAGCGCCGAGGAAATCGCTGCGCGGGTTGCGAGTCTGGGACGTGAGATCCGCGAAGCTGCCGGCGACGGCGAAGTGTTTCTCCTCGGCATCCTCAAAGGCGCGTCGCTCTTCCTCGCCGATCTTCTGCGCGCGATCCCCGGCAACGTCAGCTACGGATTCATCGACGTCATTCGCGATCAATCCGACAACTCCGTCGCCGATGCCATCGAGATCGACTTCCTCTCCTTCACTGACATTCGTGCACGCAACGTCTTCGTCCTGAAAGACGTCGTTGCGACGGGCGTGATCGAGAACTACCTGCTCGCCAACCTGCGCATGCACGAGCCGAAGAGTCTGCGTCTCGTCGCACTGCTCGATCGTCCCGAAGCTCGCACCTCCGACCTCACCACCGACTTTCGCGCCTTCACGATCGATCATGATGGCGTTTTCGCCGGCTACGGTCTCGAGCAGGGGCGACGTTTCGGTAACCTTCCGTTCATCGGCCGCGTACACACTGGCCAAGAGAAATAGTCGCTTGCTCGCGCCTCGTTACGAGTCGCGATAGTGTACGTGGCACGCGCGAAGCATTCGCGCCTGTTCACGTAGGAGGCAATTCGTTGAATTCCACAGTCAAAACCGCACTCCTGTGGGTTGTGATCATCGTGCTGGTGTTCCTCCTATGGAGCCTTTTCAACACCGCCAAAGGCGCCAGCGAGCAGATCCCCTACAGCATGTTCCAGGATCGCGTGAATCAGGGCTACGTCGAGAAAGTCACGATTCGCGGCGATGAAATCCGCGGCGTCACCAAGGCCACCGCACCGGGCGGCAGGCACGAGTTCCATGCAACCGGTCCGGCCACGTGGCCTGACGATCTCTACAAGCGTCTCGAAGACAAGCGCGTCATGGTCGAGTTCGAACCGCAGCGCGACGCGCCGTTCGTCACCGCGCTCATCACCTGGGCGCCGTTCCTCTTCCTCATCGGCCTCTGGATCTTCTTCATGCGCCAGATGCAGGCCGGTGGCAACAAGGCGCTCTCGTTCGGCAAATCGAAAGCGAAGCTGCTTTCGGGCTCGGCGAAGAAGGTGACATTCAAGGACGTCGCCGGCGTCGACGAAGCGAAGGTCGAGCTGCACGAGATCATCGAGTTCCTGAAAGAACCGCAGAAGTTCACGAAGCTCGGCGGCAAGATTCCGAAAGGCGTGCTGCTGATGGGGCCTCCGGGCACCGGCAAGACGTTGCTCGCACGCGCGATCGCGGGCGAAGCGAACGTGCCGTTCTTCTCGATCTCCGGTTCGGACTTCGTCGAGATGTTCGTCGGCGTCGGTGCGTCACGCGTACGCGATCTGTTTGAGCAGGGCAAGAAGAACGCGCCGTGCATCATCTTCATCGATGAGATCGACGCTGTCGGTCGTCACCGCGGCGCAGGCCTCGGCGGCGGACACGATGAGCGCGAGCAAACGCTGAATCAGCTGCTCGTCGAGATGGATGGCTTCGAATCGAATGACGGCGTGATTCTCATCGCCGGCACGAACCGTCCCGACGTTCTCGATCCCGCGCTGCTGCGTCCGGGTCGTTTCGATCGCCGCGTCGTCGTCGATCTTCCGGATCTCAAAGGCCGCGAAGGCATTCTGCGCGTGCACACGCGCAACATTCCGCTCGCGGAAGATGTCGATCTCGCGGTGATCTCGCGCGGTACGCCGGGCTTCAGCGGTGCGGACATCGCGAACCTCGTCAACGAAGCGGCGCTCAACGCCGCGCGTTACGACAAGAAGAAAGTCCAGATGGTCGACTTCGAGTATGCGAAGGACAAGGTCATCATGGGCGTCGAGCGGAAGTCGATGATGATGTCCGATCGTGAGAAGCGGAACACCGCGTATCACGAGTCGGGACATACGATCGTCGCGGCGATGATTCCGGCCGCGGATCCGCTGCACAAAGTCACGATCATTCCTCGCGGTCGCGCGCTCGGTCTCACGCAGCAGCTTCCGACCGAGGACAAGTACTCGTATTCGAAGCGCTATCTCGAAGCGATGCTCGCCGTGCTGATGGGCGGTCGTATCGCCGAGGAAGTGTTCCTCAACGAGATCACGACCGGCGCCGGCAACGACATCGAGCGCGCGACGAACATGGCGCGCAAGATGGTTTGCGAATGGGGCATGTCCGATCTCGGTCCCGCAACGTTCGGCAAGAAGGAAGAGCAAATCTTCCTCGGCCGCGAGTTCGGTCAGCATCAGGATTACTCCGAGGCGACGGCCATCGAGATCGACAAAGAAGTGCGTCGCATTCTCGACAAGGCCTACAAGACCGCGCACGATCTCATCAGCGGCAATCGCAACGCGCTCGATCGCATCGCGCGACGCCTCCTCGAGCGCGAAACGCTCGATGGCTGGGAAGTGAACCAGATCATCACCGAGGAGACGGGCACCGATTACATGAAACTCAAGGAGTACTACCCCGACACCACGCACGGCGAGCAGATGACCATCGCGCCGGGCAGTGGTCCGTCGACCGATGTGGCCGCGCCAGTTGCGCAGCCGCACTCGAAGTCACCGGATTGATCGGCCTAGTTTGTTTGGAGTGCGGCGACGAAAGTCGCCG
>JBQCJC010000146.1:0-5755 GCA_051953135.1 Thermoanaerobaculia bacterium
GAAGTAGCCGTACGTGCCTCGGCGCAGCAATCAACGCAGCCGGCGACGTCTCGTCGCCGTGCGTTCCCGCCCCACGTTCTTAACGGCGGCGAGGGCGCCGCCGGTCCAGCCGGCGAGGGCGCCGGCGCTCCGCTCCTGTGCCGGCCCGGCGTTCCGCATAATGTGCTCATGCATCGCTGGGTACTCGCGGCCACGATTCTTGGCTCGTCGATGGCGTTTATCGACTCCACTGTCGTCAACGTTGCGTTGCCCGTGATGCAGCGCGAGTTGCAAACGTCCGTCGCGGATGCGCAGTGGATCATCGACGCGTATCTGCTCGTTCTCTCCGCGCTCATCCTCGCCGGCGGTTCCCTCGGCGATCGACTCGGTCGCGTGCGCATGTTCGCGATCGGCGTCGTCCTCTTCTCCGGCGCGTCGATCTGGTGCGGCGCCGCGCAATCGTCGAAACAGCTCATCGCCGCGCGCGCCGTTCAGGGCGCGGGCGCCGCGCTCCTCGTGCCCGCGAGTCTCGCGATCATTACCGCGACCTTTCCAAAACACGAACGCGGCCGCGCGATCGGAACGTGGTCCGCGTTCACCTCGCTCTCCGTGCTCGCCGGACCGTTGTTAGGCGGAGTGCTTGTCCAGACGATCTCGTGGCGCGCCGTGTTTCTGATCAACGCGCCGATCGCGATCCTCGTCCTCTGGATTCTCTGGCGTCACGTGCGCGGAAGGAACGACGCGCGCGACGGCGCGATCGACTGGCTCGGCACATTCCTCATCACCCTCGCACTCGGCGGCATCACCTTCGCGTTCATCGAAGCGCCCGCGCGCACCTGGTCGTCGCCGATCGTCATCGGCGCGATGAGCATCGGCATCCTCGCGTTGCTCGTGTTTCTTTTCGTCGAGCGCAAAACCGCCGAGCCGATCGTCCCGTTTTCGCTGTTTCGCTCGCGCGCATTCAGCGCCGCGAACGTGCTCACGCTGCTGCTTTACGCGGGACTCGGCGGCATGACGTTCATGCTGCCGTTCAATCTGATTCAGGTGCAGGGCTACACGCCCGCGCAAGCCGGCGCCGCGTTCCTGCCGTTCGTCGGAACGATGTCGTTGCTTTCTCGATGGAGCGGCGCGCTCGCGGATCGCATCGGTGCGCGACCGCTGCTCACCATCGGTCCGATTCTCACCGGCATCGGCTTCGCGCTGCTCGCGTGGCCATCGATCGGCGGCCACTACTTCACGTCCTTTTTCCCCGGCATCCTCATCCTCGGCATCGGCATGTCGATCACCGTCGCCCCGCTGACCACCACGGTCATGACCTCCATTGATGATGAGACTCGCGCGGGCGCCGCCTCGGGAATCAACAATGCCGTCGCACGCGCGGCAGGATTGCTCGCCGTCGCGATTCTCGGCGCACTCGCGGTCTCGATCTTCGCGCGCGAGCTCGATGCGCGACTCATCGATCAACCGCAGTTCGTCCGCGAAGCGATGTCCGCGCAATCGTTGCGACTCGCAGAAGCCACGCCGCCGCCGGAATCGAATGTCGCGGTCGTGCGCGATGCAGTGAAGCACTCATTCGTGCGCGCGTTTCGCGTCGTCGTGCTGATTGCGGCGGGACTGGCGTTTCTTTCGGCGATCGCGGGCTTCGTTTCGCGCACTCGCCGCGTTCCGCCCGAAACGTTTTCGTGATGCTCACGTATCCTGTTGCGGAGCAACGTATGGCTGATCGTCCGAAGCGTTCCCGTAAGAAACTATTCGTCTGGATTGGCATCGCCGTTTTGGCGATCGCCGCTGTCGCCGCGCTGGCCGCGTCGAAGAAGCGCGAGAAGCCGATCCTCGTCACCACCGAAAAAGCATTTCGCACGAACCTCACCGAGGTCGTGACTGCGACTGGGAAAATCCAGCCGGAGGTGGAAGTGAAGATCGCGCCCGAAGTCTCGGGCGAGATCATCGAGATGCCGGTGAAAGAAGGACAGCTCGTCAGGAAAGGCGAACTGCTTCTGCGCATCAAACCCGACAGCTATCGCGCGCAGGTCGAATCGCAACTCGCCGCGCTCAACTCCGCGCGCGCCGCGAGCGTGCGCAATCGCGCCGAGCTCACCAAAGCCGAGACCGAATACCAGCGCATCCAGAAACTCTTCGAAAGTGGATTGATCTCCGGCACCGAACGCGATGCCGCCAAGACCGCTGCCGACAGCGCGAAAGCGGCGCTGCAGTCGGCGTTGTTCGAGATCGAGCGCGCCGAAGGCTCGCTGCGCCAGATCAACGAAGCGCTGTCGAAAACGACGATCTATTCGCCGACTACCGGCACCATCAGTTCGTTGACGAGCCGAGTGGGAGAGCGCGTCGTCGGCACCAGCCAGTTCGCCGGCACCGAAGTCATGCGCATCGCCGATCTCGACAACATGGAAGCGCGCGTCAACGTCAACGAGAACGACGTCGTGCGTGTGAAAGTCGGCGACAGCGCGCGCATCAGCGTCGACGCCTATCCCGATCGCGAGATCCGCGGCGTCGTGCGCGAGATCGCCAGCACCGCGCTCACGCGCAACGCCGGCACGCAGGAAGAAGTCACGAACTTCGAAGTGAAGATCAGCATCCCCGATCGCTCCATCGCCCTGCGCCCGGGCATGAGCGCGACCGCGGACGTTGCCACCGCGACCGTGAACAACGTCATCGCCGTCCCGATCCAGAGCGTCACCGTGCGCAGCACCGAAAGCGATTTGTCGCCCGAAGAAATGGAACGGCAGCGCGTGCGCGCGGAAGCGCAGGACAAGGGCTCGAGCGATAACCGCGCCGACGTCACGAACGAAATGCAGGAGAAACAGAAGGAACGCGCGCAACGCTCGAAACTGCAGCGCGTCGTGTTCCTCAAGACCGGCGACACCGTGAAGATGCAGAAGGTCGAGACCGGAATCGCCGACACGACGTTCATCGAGATCAGGAGCGGATTGAAGCCCGGTGACGAAGTCGTCTCCGGCTCCTACACCGCGATCTCACGACGACTGAAGAACGGCGCGAAGGTGCAGATCGAAAAAGACGAGAAGGCGAAGTCGTAAGCGGAGTCGCTGATGCTGCGCGATCTCTTTCTCGAAGTCTCCGATTCGTTCGCCATCGCGATGAACGTGATTCGCGCGCACAAGATGCGCTCGACGCTCACTGCGCTGGGCGTGATCATCGGCATCATCGCCGTGACGCTCATGGGCTCCGCGATCGGCGGCATCGAGACCGGATTCGAGCGCAGCCTCTCCGTGATCGGCGACGACATTCTCTACGTCGAGAAATGGCCGTGGCATCACGTCGATGACTGGTGGAACTATCGCAATCGCCGGCGCATGGAAGTGCGCTACGCCGATGAGTTGAAGAAGATCATCGCGAAGACGCCGAACTCGCAACTCATCACCGCCGTGCCGACGCTCGACACGTCGCGCAGTGTGAAGTACGGACAGAACGAAGTGCTCGGTGTGTTCACGCAGGGCACGACCGACGAGTTCCTGATCACATCGACGACGTCGTTTCAGGAAGGACGTTTCTTCAACGAGCACGAGTCGCGCAGCGGCAGCAATGTCGTGATTCTCGGATACGACGTCGCTGACGCGCTGTTCCCGCACGAGCCGGCGCTCGGGAAAACGGTTCTTGTCGGCGGCGTGCCGTTCCGCGTCCTCGGTGTCTACGCAAAGCAGGGCACGTTCCTCGGGCTCTTCAGTTTCGATACGTACGCCGTCGTGCCGCTCACCGCATTCACGAAAGCATTCAGCTCGCGACTCGATACGTCGATTCGCGTGAAGGTGCGCGACAAGAATCGAATGGAAGCGGCGAAGGACGAGCTCACCGGCGCGATGCGACGCGTGCGCGGTCTGCAGCCGGAACAGAAAAACGATTTCGAGATCAACGAGCAGCAGGCTTTGCGCAGCACGATCGATCCGATCAAAGGCGGCATCGCCGCGGCCGGATTGTTCATCACCGGGCTCGCGCTGTTCGTCGGCGCGATCGGGATCATGAACATCACGTATGTGAGCGTGAAGGAACGCACGCGCGAGATCGGCACACGAAAAGCCGTCGGTGCGCGACGCCGCACGATCCTCCTGCAGTTTCTCATCGAAGCGATCTCGATCTGCCTCGTCGGCGGCGCGATCGGTTTGTTGATCTCGTGGCTGCTCTGCACCGCCGTCGCCGCCGCGTTCCCATCATTCCCGATGACGTTCTCCATGAGTCTCGTCGTCACCGGTTTGATCGTGTCGATGCTGACCGGCGTGTTCTCCGGATTCGCACCCGCGTTGACTGCATCGCGATTGGATCCGATCGAGGCGCTGATATATGAGTGACGTGGTTGTCGGTTGTTGGTTGTCGGTTGTCGGGGGCACGCGGATTTCGCGGAGTTCCCACAAGCGACGCCGGTTCTCTTTGCACCGTTCTCCCGACAACCAACAACCATCAACCGACAACCAATGAGCTACTCCGAAATCCTTCGACTCTCGCTCACCGCATTGCGCACGAACAAATTGCGTTCGGTGCTGACGATTCTCGGTGTGACGATCGGCGTGTTTTCGGTGATTGGCGTGATGACGGCGTTGTCGGTGATTCAGTCGTCGATCGAAGGCTGGCTTTCGTTTCTCGGCAGCAACATCTTTCAATTCGGCAAGTACCCGACCATCAACACGAGCGATCCCGAGGCGAAGTATGCGAATCGGCGAAACATCACGCTGGAGCAGGCGCGCGAGTACGCGCGGCTGATGGGCAGTGAAGCGAACGTGATCTGCTTCAAGATCTTCGATGGCGGGAAGCCCGCGAGTTACGGCCGCACGAAGGTTCAGGGATTTACGATCGTCGGCACGAACGAGCATTTTCTCGTCGCGAACAGCTTCACGCTTGGATATGGACGAAACCTCACGCCCGAGGATGTGGCGTTTGCGCGGCCGGTTACGGTGGTGGGGGCCGACCTGCAGAAGAAACTTTTCCCTAATGAATCGCCGATCGGCAAGTTCATCAAGCTGAACGAAAAGCCCTATCAGATCGTCGGCGTCTTTGCGGAGAAAGGCTCGTCGTTCGGACAAAGCCAGGATCGCCTTTGCATCGTTCCGATCTCCCGATTCCTCGGTGATTTCGGCCGCGAATATCGCTCGATCAACATCGCCACGCAATCGACCTCGCAGGCGACGTACAACCAGACGCTCGACAAAGCGATCGGTGCGATGCGCACCGCGCGCGGCTTGAAGCTCGGACAGGAGAACGATTTCGAGGTCTACTCGAACGACACACTCGTCTCCGCGTTCGCGCAGATCGCCGGCACGATTCGCATTGGTGCGTTCGTCGTGAGCGTCATCGCGCTGCTCGCGGCCGGCATCGGCATCATGAACATCATGCTCGTCAGCGTGACCGAGCGAACGCGCGAGATCGGTGTGCGCAAAGCGATCGGCGCGCGCCGCGACGACATCGTCAAACAGTTCCTCCTCGAAGCCATCGTTCTCTCCGAGCTCAGCGGCATCCTCGGCATCCTTCTCGGCGTCCTCGGCGGTAACGGCATCGCGCTCTGGCTCGACATCGCGATGGTCTTCCCGTGGGGCTGGGCGCTCACCGGATTGATCGTCTGCTCCGCGATCGGAACCGGCTTCGGCTGGTACCCCGCGTTCAAAGCCTCGCGCCTGGATCCGATTGAGGCGTTGCGGTACGAGTAGAAGAAGTGGAGCGGGGGGGGGGTCTCGGCGGGCGCGGTTTGTTTAACGCGGGGGCGGAGGCCCCCGGGGCCCCGTTTGGGGGGCCCGGGGGCCCCCCCCCCCGGGGT
>JBQCJC010000147.1:0-4868 GCA_051953135.1 Thermoanaerobaculia bacterium
CCATGTTCGCTACGCCGATGACGATGTCTGCATCGGTCCGCCCGCATCGAAGCAGAGCTACCTGAGCATCTCCAGCATCATCGCCGCCGCGGAGATCACCGGCGCCGATGCCATTCATCCAGGCTACGGTTTTCTTTCGGAGAACGCGCATTTCGCGGAGATCGTCTCCGAGTGTCAGCTCACGTTCATCGGACCTCCGCCCGAAGCGATTCGTTTGATGGGCGACAAAGCGCGTGCGCGTGAAACCGCGAAGCGCGCGGGCGTGCCGATCATCCCCGGCAGCGAAGGCGCGATTCGTTCCGTCGAAGAAGCCGCGGAAGTCGCGAAGACGATTGGCTATCCCGTCATTCTCAAAGCAGCAGCAGGCGGCGGTGGTCGCGGCATGCGCATTTGCTGGGCCGAGGATGAACTGCAGGTGCAGTACGACACGGCGCGCAACGAAGCGGAGCGCGCATTCGGCGATGGAGCGGTGTACCTCGAGAAGTATCTCGAGCGTCCGCGTCACATCGAGATTCAGGTGTTCGCCGACCAGCACGGCCGCGTCGTTCACCTCGGCGAGCGCGAATGCTCGATCCAGCGCCGCCACCAGAAGCTCATCGAAGAATCACCATCGCCTGCGCTCACGCCGGAGATTCGTCAGCGCATGGGTGATGCCGCGATCCGGCTCTGTCAGTCGGTCAACTACGTCAACGCCGGCACGATCGAGTTTCTCTTCCAGGATGGCGAGTTCTATTTCATGGAAATGAACACGCGCATTCAGGTCGAGCATCCGGTCACCGAGGAAGTCACCGGCGTCGATCTCGTGAAAGAACAGATTCGCGTGGCGGCGGGTGAGCCGCTGTCCGTACCTCAGGGCGAGTTCCGCCTGCGCGGTCACGCGATGGAGTTCCGTGTCAACGCCGAAGATCCCGTGACCTTCGCGCCGAATCCCGGAAAGATTCGCGAGCTTCATCTTCCCGGCGGTCCCGGAGTTCGCGTCGACACGCACATCTATCGCGACTACATGGTTCCGCCTCACTACGACTCGCTCCTCGCGAAGCTCGTCGTGCGCGGCAAGGATCGGATGGAAACGATCTCGCGCGCGCGTCGTGCGCTCGAGCAATTCGTCGTCGAAGGTGTGAAAACCACCATCCCGCTGCATCGCGCGATCCTCAACAACGAGCAGTTCATCCGCGGCGACATTTCCACGCGGTTCATGGACAAGTTCTCGCTGTAAGCGCGTTGAAATCGGTTCTCACCCTACAATTGGTGCTTCAGCGATGAAGATCTACCTCGTGGGGTTCATGGGAGCGGGCAAGACGACGATCGGCCGCGAGCTCGCGACGCGTATCGACGCGCCGTTCTTCGACCTCGATGAATTGATCGAATCGGCGGAGAAAACCACGATTCGCGAGCTCTTCGCGCAGCACGGCGAATCGTACTTTCGCAAACGCGAGCGCGATCTGCTGCGATCGACGAAACACCTCGAAGCCGCGGTCGTCGCCACCGGCGGCGGCACGTTCACGTTCGACGAAAACATTCAGTTCATCCAGAGCGAAGGCTTGTCGATCTATCTCTCCGCGCCGTACGCGCTGCTGCGCTCGCGCGTGAGCACGAAAGATGATCGTCCGCTGTTTCGCGACGATCTCTCGACGCACGAGCTTTACGCGAATCGCATTCGTTACTACCGCATGTCGGACATCACGATCGAGATTCGCGAAGAAGAAACGCCGGTCGAGATCGTGGAACGCCTCGTGCTCGAATTACCGAAGAACGTGCTCGAAGCCGCGAAACGATCGGTGTGGAGGCGCGCGTGAGAGCGCTGGTTCTCAGCGATCTTCACGCGAATGCCGAGGCGCTGCGCTCGGTGATGAAGCGCATGCAACGCAAGAAGTACGACACGGTTCTCTGCCTCGGCGATTTCGTCGGCTATGGCGCGCAACCGAATCAGATCCTCGACGTCATGCGCACGATGAAACGGCGCAAGGTGTACATCCGCGGCAATCACGACCGCGTGGCCGCGGGACTCGATGACGCGTCCGGATTCAACAACGCCGCGCGAGCGGCCGCGCTCTGGACGCGCGAAAAACTCAGCGCTCCGAATCGACACTTTCTTCGCGATCTCATCGTCGGTCCGCTGATGCACGAGAACGTGATGCTCTGTCATGGCTCGCCGTACGACGAAGACGAGTACGTGTTCAACGTGCATCACGCCGCGCAGGTGATGGCGTTGTTCGATGCTCCGATCATTCTCTTCGGCCACACGCATCTGCCCGCGGTGTTCTCGCTCGATGCCGATCACAACGTTCGCGGCTTCGCCGTTCGCGAGGAAACGACCGTGAAGCTCGAGCCCGGTCATCGCTATCTCATCAACCCGGGCTCGGTTGGACAGCCACGTGATCGGAATCCCGCGGCGGCCTGCATCATTCTCGATACTGACAAACGTACGGTGCAGTACTTCCGCGTCGCGTACGACGTCGAGAAGACGCAGCAGTCGATCCTGAAGGCGGGATTGCCGGACATCCTCGCGAGCCGGCTTCAGTACGGGACGTAACGCAACGTCATGAGTTGCCGCGAGGCAACGTCATAAGTTGATGACGCCAGTCTCGGATTGAGGACATGCCGTCATCCGCTGCTGCGGCTAAGTCGTTGATTCAACGAGCGGAATACTGAACCGTAGCGTGGCATGTCGGCCGCAACCGGAGCGACCCGGCTGCAGGAGAGTCCCATGAGAAAAGCCAGCATCTTCCTCCTCTTCACTACTCTGATGGCGCTGCCCGCCTTCGCGGCGGATGATCGTCATCAGTCATTCATCTCGTACGACGACGGCGGCACGATGGTCACGTCGGGCGAGGACGGCCGCGAGATCGAAGGCCGTCGCAATCTTCCGATCTATCCGGGAGACGAGATCGTCACATCGCGGCGCGGACGCACCGAGGTGCGGTTGTCGGATGGAAACATCCTCGGCATTGATAGCGCGACCGCGCTTCGCTTCGAATCGATCCTCGATTCGTACGAAGGCGATGCCGATGAAACCGTCGCCAAACTCCGCTACGGCAAGGTCGCCGTTCAGTGCACCGACCTCGGTCGCGATCACGTTCGCCTCGACACTGAGAACGCGAGCTACGTCGCCGAACATGAATCAGTGTACTCGGTCGAAACCGATCCGCAAGGCCGCGATCGCGTCGTCGTGTTCGATGGCTCGATCGAGATTCGTACGCGCCAGCGCGCAACGCGTCTTCGTCGCGGTGAGTCCGCGTCGATCGATGATCGCGGCGTTTACGATCTCGCCGGCGACCAGAGTCTCGCCGCTGATGACTTCGAGCGCTGGTTCCTCAAGCGCGCCGAACGCTTCGACAACTACAACAATCGCTACGTCGATCGCCGCCTCGGTTACTGGACCGATGATCTCGACGATCACGGCCGCTGGGTGTTCGTCACCGGCATCGGCTGGTCGTGGCGTCCGACGGTTTCGGTCGGCTGGCGTCCGTACTACAACGGTTACTGGTACCACGGCCGCAACAATTGCCTGACGTGGGTTTCGTACGATCCTTGGGGCTGGGGCACATATCACTACGGCCGCTGGGCGTATGACACGAACTATGGATGGGTGTGGGTCCCGGGTTATGGATACTCACCCGCGTGGGTTTACTGGTGGTACGGCTCCGGATATGTCGGCTGGGCGCCTGCCGGTTGGTGGGATTGCCATCGCGGCTACTACGACTGGGCGTATCGCCCGTATCGCAACGCGGACTTCGGCTTCGGATTCAATGGCCGCATTCGCGTGGGTGAGATGGATCTTCGTCCATGGACGTTTGTCGATTCGACGGGACTCGTTTCGAATCGCGTCGATCGCGCCGCACTCACGACCGACGCAATCAAGCATCGCCTCGGCCGCAACAACGGTGGTTTCGACACGATCTCCGCGAATCCCGCACGCTTCACGGGCGACAAGCTTCGCGATCCTGCTGAGTCGATTCGTCGTCACGGGCTTGGCGGCGATGACAGCGCCGCGACCGGTCCGGACATGACGGCGTACTTCCGCCGCGATCCGAATCTCAGCAACGGCGTGCGCGATCGCATCGTGCGTTCACGCGGCACTGGACCGAGCTCGCCGACTTCCGGCAGCGGTTCGACGACCGCATTGGTTCCTGACTATCGTGGTGGTGTTGGTGGTGGTCGCATCAATCGCACCGGTGGTGGCGTTGCGCCGATCGCCGGAGGTTCACCTGCACCGATTCGCGGTGGCAGCGTTGCGCCGATCAATGGCGGTTCTCCTGCACCGATCACGGGCGGCTCGCCCGCGCCGATCAATGGTGGTGCGATCAATCGCGGCACGACGACGCAGGCTCCGTCGGATCCGGATGCGAATCGCGGTTCGCGCGGTGGGATCACGCGCGGTCGCGAGAATGAGTCGGGTGATGAAGGTGGTGCGCGTGGCAGCGGTGGATGGCGCGATCGCGTTTCGCGTCCTTCCGACACGCCGCAGCAGGTCACGCCTCCGCCCGCGGACGACAGCAATAGCGGTCGTCGCGGAGCTCGCAACGACTCGTGGCGCAGCAAAGTTCGCGGCGGTGAACCAGCCGAAGGCGATTCGTCGGGCCGTACGCCGACGACCGATCGTCGTTCGAATGATGGTTCGTCGTCGTCGACCGGCAGCAGCGATGTGCCGCGTCGCGTGATCGATCGCATCGGCGGTGCGCGCATCTATCCGCGCAGCGAGGGGAGCGGATCGTCGAGCCGCGGCAGCAGCAGTGGCAGCGGCAGCAGCACGCGTCGCGACGATCGCGGCAGCAGCGGTGGCTCGCGCGACTACACCCGTCCGAGCCGTCCATCAAACGACAGCGGGTCCTCGCGCTCGAACGGTGGCAGTTCGTCCTCGTCCGGAT
>JBQCJC010000148.1:0-6757 GCA_051953135.1 Thermoanaerobaculia bacterium
GGCGCTCCGGAAGCCGAGCACGCTGCGTGCTTATAATCCAGAACAATGGCCTTTCTCGAAGGGCGTCAACTCTCGAAGACCTATCGCAACGCCGAAGTTCCCGTCGCCGTGTTCAGCGACTACGAGCTCTCCGTCGAGAAAGGCGAAATGGTCGCCATCGTCGGACCGAGCGGCATCGGTAAATCCACGCTCCTCCATCTGTTAGGCGGACTCGATCGTCCCGACAGCGGCATCGTGCGCGTCGACGATCGCGATCTCACCGCCATGACCTCCGACGCGCTGGCGCGCTTTCGCAATCGCAACGTCGGCTTCGTCTTCCAATTCCATCACCTGCTTCCCGAATTCACCGCCGTCGAGAACGTCGCGATGCCGGGCTGGATCGGAAAGATGCCGGAAGACGAAGCGTTAGGTCGCGCGAACGACCTTCTCGGCGAGCTCGGACTGGCCGCGCGCGCGAGCCACTATCCGAATCAACTCTCGGGCGGCGAACAGCAGCGTGTGGCCATCGCGCGCGCGCTGCTGGCAGATCCCGTGCTGTTCCTTGCGGATGAACCTACGGGGAACCTCGATCTCGCGACCAGTGAAAGAGTGTTCGATCTGATGCGGCAATGCCACAATAAACGCGGACTTACGTCGGTTATCGTCACTCACAACCCGGAGCTGGCCGCACGGTGCGACCGGACCCTGGTCATGAATCAACAGCGGCATCACTAAACCAATGTTCGAAAAATACAACGAGAAAGCACGCCGCGCCCTCTTCTTCGCCCGCTACGAAGCCTCGAAGCTCGGCTCGCGAGTGATCGAATCCGAGCACATCCTTCTCGGCGTTCTGCGGGAAGGCGAAGAAATCATCAAAGAGATCTTTTCCCGCTTCAACGTCAAACCCGAACAGATCCGCCGCGAAGTCGAAGGCGACCGCCTGTTCGTCGACCGCATCTCCTCCTCCGCGGAATTGCCGCTCTCCGAAGAATCGAAAAAGATCCTTGCGTACGCGGCGCATGAAGCCGAGTCGATGCTGCATCAGTACGTCGGCACCGAACATTTACTGATCGGAATCCTGCGCGTCGAAGCGTCCACTGCCGCGCGCATCCTCACGGCCAAAGGTCTCAACGTCTACGGAGTTCGCGAAGAAACGATCTCGATCCTCAAGGAACGCGAAGCCGACAAGCAGAAGAAAGAACTGCCGTTCCTCGCCGAGTACGCGCGCGACCTCACGGCCATGGCTCATCAGCAGCAGTTCGATCCGCTGATCGGCCGCGAGAAAGAAGTCGAGCGCATCATTCAGATCCTCTCGCGCCGCACGAAGAACAATCCGATTCTCCTCGGCGAGCCGGGCGTCGGAAAGACCGCGATCGTCGAAGGACTCGCGCAGCGCATCGTCGACGGCAACGTTCCGCTCTTCATCGCCAACAAACGCATCCTTTCGCTCGATCTGTCGCTCATTGTCGCGGGCACGAAATACCGCGGGCAGTTCGAAGAGCGGCTCAAAGGCATCATCAAAGAGCTGAAGGAAAACCAGGACATCATCATCTTCATCGATGAGATTCACTCGCTCATCGGTGCGGGCTCGGCCGAGGGTTCGCTCGATGCGGCGAACATCCTCAAGCCGGCGTTGTCGCGCGGCGAGATCTCCTGTATCGGCGCCACGACCATTCGCGAATACCGCCGCTACATCGAGAAAGATCGCTCGCTGCTGCGCCGCTTCCAGGCCATCATCGTCAACCCGCCGAGCGAAGACGAGACCCTGCAGATTCTCGAAGGCGTCAAGGAACGCTACGAGAGCTTCCACAAAGTCAAATACAGCGACACCGCGATCAAGAGCGCGGTGTATCAGTCGAACCGCTACATCACCGATCGCTTCTTCCCCGACAAAGCTATCGACATCCTCGACGAGGCTGGCGCGAAAGTGAAATTGCGCCGCGTCGCGGACACGCAGAACCTGCGCAGACTCGAAGCCGAGACGCGCTCGATCGTCAAGGAGATGAAGAAAGCGATCTCGGACAAAGACTTCGAGAAAGCCGTCTTCCTGCGCGAGCGCGAGATCGAGTTGAAGGAAGAGATCGAGCGTTTCAAGGCCGAGCGCGAGATCGCCGGCGACGAGATGATGGAAGTGACGCAGAAAGACGTCGAGGAGATCATCAGCTCCTGGACGGACATTCCGGTCACGTCGATCGAAGCCGACGAAGCGGCGAAGCTCATCAACATGGAAGAGATCCTGATGCGGCGCATCGTCGGTCAGGACAAAGCGATTCGCGCGATCTCACGCGCAATCCGCCGTTCGCGTCTCGGCGTCGCATCGCCGAATCGTCCGATGGGCTCGTTCATCTTCCTCGGCTCATCGGGTGTTGGTAAGACCGAAGTCGCGCGACGCCTTGCGGAGTTCCTCTTCGGATCACAGAAGCATCTCATTCGCTTCGACATGTCCGAGTACATGGAGAAGCACGCGGTGTCGAAGCTCATCGGCTCGCCTCCGGGATACGTCGGTCACGAAGAAGGCGGACAGCTCACGGAGCGCGTGCGCAGAAATCCGTACTCGGTCGTGCTGCTCGACGAAATCGAGAAGGCGCATCCCGACATCTCGAACCTGCTGCTGCAGATTCTCGAGGACGGCATCCTCACGGATTCGCTCGGCAATCAGGTGGACTTCCGCAACACGCTGATCATCATGACCAGCAACCTCGGCACGCGTCATCTCGCGACGAAGGGCCACATGGGCTTCCGCGAGAAGGGCAACGACGTCGATCAGAAATCGGCGGAGCAGCTCATTCACACGGAGCTGAAGCGCGAGTTCAGTCCAGAGTTCATCAATCGCATCGACGAAGTGATCATCTTCAATCCGCTCACGGATGAAGAGCTGCGCGCGATCTGTCAGTTGCTCATCGACGACGTCAATCACGCGCTCGTGCACAAGAACGTGCAGATCGCCGTCGATGACTCGGTCGTGGCCTGGCTGCTCGGCAAGGCGAAAGAAGAAACGAACTCCGGCGCGCGTCCTCTGCGCCGCGCGATTCAACGCCACATCGAAGACGAGCTCTCCGAGTTCATGATTCGCAACAAGGACAGCGTCCCCGAGCGGATCGAGTTCACGATGGAAGGCGACAACGTGGTGCTGGTCGCAAATCGTCCGGAGCCGGAGCCGATCGCGAACTGACGAATCATCATCGTCGATTCACAAACGGCCACGCCTCGGCGTGGCCGTTTGTTTTGGGACATGATTCGCGCGTGCGTCGCTTCGCCATCCTGTTGATTGTTCTGACCGCGTGCAGCCGGACACCGGAACCACGTGCCGAGCTCGCGGAAAACCCGCCGGTGATCCTCATCTCCGTCGACACGCTGCGATCCGATCATCTTCCGATGTACGGCTATCGCGCCGTTGCCACGCCGAACTTCGATGCGTTGCGCGCGGACTCGATTCTGTTCGAGCGCGCGTACAGCCACTGCCCGATGACTCTGCCGTCGCACCTGTCGATCTTCACCGGTCTGCTGCCGACGGAGCACGGCGTGCGCAACAACATCGGGTATCAGTTCGACGCTGCAAAGCACCGCACGCTGGCGAAGGTGTTACGCGAGCGTGGATATCGCACCGGTGCGGCGGTGTCGTCGTACGTGCTGCGCTCCGAGACCGGCGTGTCCGACGGATTCGATTTCTACGACGATGCAATTCCGGTCGCCGCAGCGGGAGCGGTGAGCGCGCATCAACGTTCGGGTCGCGAGACACTCAAAGCGGCGGAGCAGTGGCTCGCGGCCGAGCCGCAGCGTCCGTTCTTTTTCTTTTTTCACATCTATGAGCCGCACGCTCCGTACGCGCCGCCGGAACCGTTTCGATCGCGTTACGCCGCATCGCCGTACGACGGTGAGATTGCAACCGCGGACGCGATCGTTGGCTCGCTCATCGCGCAACTGAAGGCGTCGGGCGTCTACGACCGCGCATTGATCGTGTTCCTCTCCGATCATGGTGAAGGGTTGTGGGATCACGGCGAGGATCAGCACGGAATCCTGCTTTATCGCGAGGCGCTGCAGGTGCCGCTGCTCGTGAAGTTGCCGCGGTCGAAACGCAAGGGCACTTCGATTGCGCAGCCGGTTGCATTGACGTCGGTTTTCGCGACGATCACTGGTGGCGAAGGGTCGCTGCTCGCGAAGAATCTTTCGGTGAAGCCTGTGTATTCGGAGACGCTGTACCCACGCATTCACCTCGGCTGGAGTGAGCTTCGTTCTCTCATCGACGCGAAACATCACTACATCCAAGGGCCACGCGCTGAGCTTTACGACCTCGCCGCCGATCCCGCGGAGACGCGCGATCTCGCATCGACGGAGCGCCGTGCGGCCGCGGCTCTGCGCGGTGAGTTGGAGAAATATCCGTCGAAGATCGAATCGATTGGTGCGATTGATCCCGAGGAGGCAGCGAAGCTCGCGGCGCTTGGGTATGTCGGCAAGGCCTCCAATCGCGAAGGTCCGCTGCCCAATCCGCGCGACGAGATCGCCAGTCTCGCCAGCGTCAAAGCAGCGTTCCGTCTGGCGGAAGAGCGTCGCAACGACGAAGCGATCGATGCGCTGCGCAAATTGCTCGCGCACAACCCGCGGCTCGCCGATGTCTGGTCGAAGTTAGGTGAAGTGCTCGTGGGCGCGGGACGTCCCGACGAAGCAGTGGCCGCGTATCAATCCGCGATCGCACAGAGCGAACGATTCTCGCCCGATCTCGCGTTGGGACTCGCGTTCGCGTTGCTCGAAAGCGGCAAACCGTCCGAGGCCGTGGAACACGCGGAGCTCGCGATGAGCTCCAATCCACGCGAGTCGCACGAGCTTCTCGCACGAGCGATGCTCGCGCAGGGACGCGTCGTCGATGCGGAACGCCACGCGCGCGCGGCGATCGACGCGGGCGATCATCAGCCGCGCTCGATTCTTCTGCTGGCCGAGGTGCAGCGCGGCGCGGGTCGTTATGCAGAAGCGCTGCAGACCATTGATGCTGCTGAGGAGCGTGCGCGCGCGCTCGAAGTCCCGCATCTCTACGGAGCCGACTATTTGCGCGGCGATGTGCTCGCGCGTCTCGATCGTCCCGATGATGCGATCGCCGCGTACCGTCGCGAGATCGCGAGCTCACCCGATCATCTGCAGTCGTACGCGAACCTCGCGCTCATTCAACTGATCCTCGGACAGCGCGATGCCGCGATGAAGACGTTGAATGAGATGGCCAGGAAGAATCCGCATCGTGGTGCGTATCGACTGGCCGCGAAGACGCTGGATGCCGTTGGCGATACGCGCGCCGCGGCCGAGTGGCGCAGGCGCTGAGCGAGGACAGGCGATGTTCTGCCTGTCCTCGCGCGAGTTGAATTAGAAGCGCACTCCGAACGAAACGCGGTAGGTTCGTGGCGTCTGGTAAGCGAGGTTCGACGTCGGCTGGCCGAAGATCGGACCCTTCTGCCAATGCACACCTTCGACCGGCGTTTCGGTGAAGGGATTGAATGCATCGCAGCGCACCGTCGAGTTGGTTTTGAGGCAACGCGCGGCTGACGTGTTGTTGCGACGCGTGAGCACCGTCGAGTTCACGAAGTCCGGATCTTCGATGCCCTGCTCGCTGAACAGATTGAGCACGTCCCCTTCGACGAAGATTTCCGAGCCGCGGAATGCCTTGAAGTAGAAGTTGATGCCGAGATCCGTCGACGTGATGTCGTCGACGCGGAACGCGCCGCGATCGCTGAAGAAATACGTCACCGACGACGGCGGCGTTTCGTAGCCGGGATTCGTGATCCCGTTGGCCGGACCGTTTGCCGCGCCCGCGCGCACATCGATCGTCGCGGCCGCCGAGTACGAGAGCGCCGAGTGGTAGCGCTCCAGCAGCGAAAGATTCACTCGTCCGAAGGCGAACGAATGATCGTAGGTCAGCCAGAGATTTGCGCGATGGCGCATGTCGGATGAGAGATAGCCGACCGGTTTGTTCTGCGCGAAGTCCGTGTACTCCGGGAAGTTGTGGAAGTCGGTGAATGTCGTTGCGAAGCTCGCCGATTCTCCTTCCACGTTGCCGCGCAGTTTTCCGTACGTGTAGTTGCCGCCGAATCCGAGCGATGGCAGGAAACGATAGTTGCCCTGCAACTGGAGTCCTTCGTACCTGCGCTCCAGCCCATCGCCGCTGTTCTCGATGACGCCCTGATCGAACGTATCGCCATTCGGTCCTACTGCTTTTCCGGTCGCGAGCGTTCGGCGGATGACGTAGAAGTCCGTCCAGTCGCGATGAATGCCGTCGACGCGCACGTAGCCTTTGGTGCCGAGTTCCATCGCGTAACCAAGCGTGTACTCATTCATGCTCGGCGCGCGCAGTGAGTGATCGAAACGCGTCGTCGTTCCCGGGATGTTCGGCGGATCGGCGAGGAGATCGAGATTGTTCGTGCCGCCTGCGCTCTGGAACCACGCGAACACTTGCTGGATCAGCTCCGGAATCGCCACGAGCTGATTGTTCGGCGTTCCCGGCGGGTTGATCGCGGGACCGCCGTAGTTGAAGTAATACGACGCATAACGACCGGCAGTGGCGGTGTTGTCCGCGGGACCCTGATCGACCTTCGCGACGTATTTTCCGTAGGTCGCGCTGAATCGATGATGACCATCGCCGCGGAGATCGTACGTAGCCGCAAGGCGCGGGCTGAATGCGGAGTCATCGACGGTCTTGTGTCCCGCCTGATCCTTACCGTCCGCGCGGTCGTAACGAACGCCCACGTTGAAGTTCCAGTTTTTGTTCAGGTCCCAGCGATCGTTGACGAACACCGAC
>JBQCJC010000149.1:0-4781 GCA_051953135.1 Thermoanaerobaculia bacterium
GGGAAACGCTCCTTTCACACAAAACAAAAAGGACCCGGCCGTGAGGCTCGGGTCCAACTCGATGACGGTGCGGCTGTTTGCCTTTATCGACACGTCTCGACGAGACCCTGCGCGGGCCGACAACACGCGCAATGAAAGAAGGTCTGTCGATTCATGAGCGACAAATTGTAGCTCAGGTCATCCGTGCGCAATCGCGGCGCCGCTGGCGGCACCGAGATAGCGATAACCGATCTTCGCTACGGCCACGATCACCGCTGCATCCGTTCCCACTGCTTTCTGCAGCTTGCGGCGCAGTCGAGTGACGTGCGTGTCGACGGTGCGGCTGTTGAGATTGAGATCGACGCGATAGTTCCACACGCGCGAAAGCAGCTCATCGCGCGGAACGACGCGCTCCTTGTTCTTGAAGAGATACATCAGCAGATCAAACTCTTTCGGCGAGAGCTTGAGCTTCTGCTCGTTCGCCGTGGCCTCGCGCGTCGCGGGGTCGAGACGAATGAGCGAGTCTTCGCACACCGTCTTTGCCGTCGTGGTCGCGACTTCGCTGCGTCGCATCACCGCGTCGATGCGCGCGAACAGCTCCTGCACGCCGAACGGCTTCGTGACGTAGTCGTCCGCGCCGCCGCGCAGCCCGCGCACTTTGTCCGTTTCCTGTCCGCGCGCGGTCAGAAGAATGACCGGCACTTTCGAGACTTTGCGGATGTGGTCGAGGACCTCGAACCCGCTCTTCTTCGGCAGCATCAGATCGAGCAGCACGAGATCCGGCGCCTCGCCGTGAAACAGACGAATCGCTTCCTCGCCGTCCGCCGCGGTCACGGTCTCGTAGTTCTCGTGGCGGAGATTGATCTCCAGTCCCTGCCGGAGTCCCGCTTCATCCTCAACGATCAGAATCCTCGTCATTCGTTCTCTCCGTCCTGTTCCGTACTGTTACGGATCAGTCAGTCCCGGGGTTTCCTAACTCAAAATGCTCTCTGTGTCTGGGGCATGGCAATCACATCCATCGAATGCGCCGCGAGATCGCGCGGGAACAACAGGCGGAACGTCGAGCCCACGCCCGGCGCCGAATCGACTTCGACACGGCCTCCGTGCGACGTCACGATCTGCTGCACGAGCGTCAATCCGAGTCCCGCACCACGACGCGTGATGGTGTCGCTGAATCGCGCGCGGAAGTACGGATCGAAGATCTTCGCGAGATCTTTTTCGCCGATGCCGATGCCGTGATCCTTCACCTCGAGCACCACGTGCTCGCTGTTCTGGCGCAGCACCACTTCGATCGCGCGCTCATCTGCATCGCCCGAGTACTTGATCGCATTGTCGATGAGATTCAGCAGTGCACGCGACACGGCGTCGCGATCCCACATCTGCTCGCCGACCGAATCATCGATCGACACCGTGCACGTGAATCCTTTGCTGCGAATCCACGATTCGTATGTCGTGACGAGATTGCGAATGAGATCGCGTGGATGCACAGGCGTGAACGCGAGCGCTTTCGTGCTCTGGTTCTGGATGCGCGCGACGTCGAGCACGTTCTCGACGAGATGCGAAAGCAACAACACTTCGCGCAGGATCTGATCTTCGATCTCAGCGCGTTCTTTTTCTTTCAGGCGTCCGCGCTTCAGCGTTTCGGCGCCGAGGCGAATCATCGAGAGAGGAGTGCGGAGTTCGTGCGACACATTCGCGATGAGCGCGCCGCGCAGCTTCATCGTCTCCGCTTCCTTGTTCATGCCGCGCCACGCGAGCAGCGCGCCTAACATCGTCAGGATGACCGCGACGAGACTCATCCACGCGCTGATGACGCGCTGACTCTGCCATCCCGTGCCGCCGACGTACGCGGTGCGCACGAAGGCGCGCACACCGAAATCCTGCAACGGAGCCGCGAGCGGGGCGACGACGGCGAAGCCATCGGTCAATTCCGTGAGCCCCGCCGGTTGTCCCTGCACGATGGAGATCTCGGCGTGCTGGCGATTGCCGGCAACGCTCGGGAGGCTCTGCATGACGGCCGCGTTCGGCGCGGGCAGCGACAACAATCGACGCGGATCGTAGGTGTAGCGAATGGTTCCGGTCGACGTGAAGAACTCGCGATTGCGGCGCATCACTGGCGCGGTGTTCGCGCTCGGTTGTTCGCTGACGAAGATCGAGCTGGCGGGATCGAAGTCGGGAACGTAGATCGCGGAGACGATCCACGATTGTTCGCTGAGCCAGTCGCGCAACGCGGGAAAGCTCGGCTCGCCGATCTTGCGCTCGTGCTGCTGCCAGACGTCGGCGACTTTGATCATCTCGGCTGCGACTGCAGCATCGACGCGGCTCGCTTTGATCTCGGCCGCGTATGCCGCGGCCTGCTGCGCGGACTGTTTCGCGCCGCGCTCCATCTTCACGGAGAGCGTGTGCGAGCGCCAGGCGAGCGCGCCGAGGCCGATGGAGATGATGAGAAACGGAAGAAGAATCGAGACGCGGTCCGGCCGTCCACCCCCGCGGGAGGGAAATCTCAACTTCGCCAGAAACGCGTCGAACATGAGCTTGCGGTGTTCACCATGATCAATGTCCGCCAGCCGTCGGTGGATGACTCTGCGACAGGTGCGCGGCAATGATCTTGTCGATCTGCTCCTTCGAGTACGGCTCGAGTCGCGCTTCCAGCTTGGTGTAGGCGCCGTTGCGCGAAATGATCATCCACAGGCGGCAGGTCGAACGCGCATCCGCGACGATCTGTTTGAACTCGCGCGGCGTGGCATTCGTGAGCGACTTGCCGTTCACCGCAATCAAACGATCGCCGACCTTCAATCCATACCGCGAGGCCGGACTGTTGGCGACGATGTTGGTGATCACGAGTCCGTTGTTGCGCTCGTCGACGGTCATGCCGAGGAATCGGCAACCGCTGAGCATCTGCCGGATTTGATGATCGCACTCACGCGCCGTCTGGGTGCACCTCGGCTCCTCCGCTGAGATGCTGAACGCAACCAGCGTCGCGAGAGCCAGAATTCTTACGGTTTTGTGCGCCATCAGACGAAACGGTTCCCTTGCAGGCCGTGGTGACTCTAAGGCCGATCTTGCGGAACGCCGTTTACAAATCAGAAAAAGTAAGACGAATTCCTGATTCTGAACGCGTTAGCCATTCCGTGTCGAGCCCGTTTCATGCGCGTTTTTCGCGGGTTTCCCGCGATCCGTCAGTTCACCGCACGACGTTTTCCACGCGCCGGCGGCAGCGGTGATGCGGTGTCGGGACCGTACACACGCAGCGAATAACGATCCGCGACGACGACCTTCTCGCCCGCCACCGAGATCTGCATCGGCGACACGACTTTCATTTCGGTGGCAGTCAGTCCGGATGGATTTGCGACATCCAGTCTTTGCAGAGTTCCGCCGATGTCGAAGTACGCAACGCCGTCTCCGGTGGCCATGAGGCCGGCGCGGATCGGAAGATACGCGACCGACTGCGGCTCAAACCGATTTGCCAGCGAGAACACGCGAATACCCTCGGGCTCGCGGAAGATCAGGTGCGACGGATACGCCGAGTTCGGCGGCATGATCTCGACCTGCTCGCCTAACAACGAAAACTTCGCGTGATCGACCGCGTCTTTGCCGTTCGCGATTTCGACGACGATCAGCACGCCGTGCAGGATGAGATACGCGACGTCATCACTCGCGGTGAGTCCGTGGTAATCCCACTTGCGCCCGCTGACCTGCACCGGCGAGGGATAGTTCATGTAGTCGACGACGTGAAAGCCGCTGTGGCCGTTCGCTTCGACGACTTTGTTCGCGGTGATCGCCGCCCAGCTCGGCGCATGTCCCTGCGTGAACCACGACGACATGAATCGCGGCGCGAGCGGATCTTTCACGTCGTACAGCAGCACGTCCTTGCGGCCGTAGATCACCGCGAGTCCGTTCTTCACGGTGATGTGATCCTGAATGTTCGGAACGACGATCGACGAGATCTCGCGCGGCTCCGCGGTTTTCGAAACGTCGAGAATGCGGAGATACGGCGGATCCATCACGTACGCGAGACTGCCGTTCGTCCACACACCACTCACCGGTCCCGCGAGTGCGGTGAACTCGCCGGTGGTCGAGAGCGTCGTCGCATCGAGCACACGCAACGGATGCCCGGTCTCGAACGCCATCTTTTCGGAATCGATGATCGCACCCGCGAAGAAGACGCGATTGCCATTCGCGGCGATGGCGTTCGTCCACTCTTCGAGCGTCGTCACGAGCGAGGGCTTCGCCGGATCGGTGACATCGAAGACGCGCAGTTGATTGTTTTTCTCGAATGCGAAGACGCGCGAGCTCGTCGCGGCAACGCCGTCGAGAAGATACGTTCCGGAGCCGGTGCTGCTGATCACGATCGGCGATGCGGGGTTCTGTACGTTGTACCCGGTGAGTCCCGTGTCGCGCGATACGCCCCACAACGTGTTGCCCGAGCGCGCGAACGCGAGCGGCACTTCGAGCAGCTTCGTGCTCCAGTCGACCGATGTTTGTTGATAGACGTACGTGCCTTCGCGATCGACAGACGCATACAGCACGTCGTTCACGAGCGCGACCGCGAGCACGTCGTTGCGAAAGTCGTACTGCGCGACGGAGATCGCGTCTTCGCTCTGCAAGCGATACAGCGTGACTTTGCGCGTCGTCGCGGCAGCGATGAGTTGTGTTCCTGCCGCGATGTGCGTGATTGGTTCAGTGCTTTCGGTGCGCTCGACCGGTCCTGTCAGCGTGCTGCCTTCGACGCGATACCAATCGATGCCGCGCTTCGTCGCGACCGCAACGTGCGCGGGCGATCCCGCAACGATCGCGATGTC
>JBQCJC010000150.1:0-3871 GCA_051953135.1 Thermoanaerobaculia bacterium
TTGGCCGCACCAGCGGCGGGCCCCCCGGGGCTAAATAAACTCAGCCCGATTGTTCCGGCGTGTGTTTCAACCCCGCCCCCTTCCCGGCGGCGTCCTCTGGGTGAGGGGTTCCCGCCCCCGCTGCCGGTTCCTGGAGTGCCACCTTCCTTCGACTTCTCGGATCGACATTCCTGCTCGACCTTCCAGCCTACTGGCTGCTCGTTATCGTGGCCGAGACCACACGGCTCTCGCGTCTCGAAGGTCAGTTCGCCGAGGCGCGCCTGCTCGCGCTCAAGGCGCAGTTGCAGCCGCACTTCCTGTTCAACGCGCTCAATACGGTGTCCGTGTTGATGCGTGAGGATGTTGACGCCGCCGACGACGTGCTCGTGCGCCTGAGTGCGTTGCTCAGGAAAACGCTCGACAGCTCCGCGAAGCATGAAGTTCCGCTGCGCGAGGAACTGGAGCTCGTCGAAGCATATCTCGAGATCGAACGCGTCCGCTTTTCCAACCGATTGGCCTATCGCATCAACGTCGCCGCCGATGCGCTCGATGCTCTCGTGCCTCCGCTCATCCTCCAGCCGCTTGTCGAGAATGCGATCCGTCACGGCATCGCGCAGCGTATTGCCGCGGGACGGATCGAGATCGCCGCGGCGCGACGGAACGGCCGCTTGCAGTTGACCGTGCGCGACGACGGGCCGGGGATCGCGCCCAGTGCGCGCGACGGCATCGGTCTGTCGAACACACGCGCACGATTGCAGCAGCAGTACGGTGTGCGTCACACGTTCACTCTCGCGAGTCATCGCGACGGCGGAGCGATCGTTTCGCTGGAGATCCCGTCGTGATTCGTGTACTCATCGTCGACGACGAGCCGATCGCGCGGCGCGGGATCCGCCAGCGACTGCGGGGTGAAGCCGACCTCGAGGTGATCGGGGAATGCGGTGATGGAGCGGCGGCGATCGACGCAATCACTGAGCTCGCGCCCGATCTCGTCTTTCTCGATATCCAGATGCCCGAGGTCGGTGGGTTCGACGTCGTCGAAGCGATCGGCGTCGCGCGAATGCCTGCGGTCATCTTCGTCACCGCTTACGACGAGCATGCACTTCGCGCGTTCGACGTGCATGCGGTCGACTACGTGCTCACGCCGATCGATCGGCACCGCTTCCGCACCGCGGTCGAGCGCGCACGGGGGCGACTCGCGCACGCGCCGGCGCAGTTCGACAGACGGATCGCGGTCGTGCTCGGAGAGCTCGGACGCCCGGCGCAAGACTACGCGAAGCGGCTCGCCATTAAGGGTGACGGACGCGTCATTCTCATCGACGTCATCGAGGTTGATCGACTCGAGGCGGCAGGCAATTACGTCGAGGTGCACAGCGGAGTGCGCCGCCATCTCGTGCGCGAGACGATGGCGAGTCTCGAGGCGCGGCTCGATCCCGCGCGCTTCGTTCGCGTCTCGCGCTCGTCGATCGTCAACGCCGAGCGCGTCAGCGAGCTGCAACCAATGTTCAATGGTGACTACGTCGTCGTGCTGCGCGACGGCACTACGGTTCCGGGCAGCCGTCGCTACCGTGCGGCCTTTGACATGCTCACGCGCTGACGCGTTGTAGAGTGGTGCGGGCGTCAGCGTGGGCGAGAGCGAGCGATACCGGATCGAGAAGCCACCGTCCCGCCCGACACCATGCCAGATGGCCCCCGGAATTACCCCGCCCCACATCCGGTTCCCCTGCTCACATCAGTGGTTTGCACTCGAGAGGATGAACGCGTTTTGAATCTCCAGAGGCAGCACAGAAAGGAGATTCACAGATGAGAACATCCGGTAATGTCAAGTGGTTCAACGACGCGAAGGGATTCGGATTCATCACCAGCGAGAATGGCGATGATGTGTTCGTTCACTTTTCGGCGATTCAGGGTGGCGGCTTTCGCTCGCTGACTGAAGGTTCGGCAGTCGAGTTCGATATCGTTCGCGGTCCGAAGGGCCTGCAGGCGTCGAACGTCGTGGCAGTGTAAGCTGTCAAACAACAATACGCAGTCATGAGGGGCAGGAGCAATCCTGTCCCTTTCCGTTTGGAGACAGAATGGGACGACCGCAAGTATCGGTAATCAAGCGCCAGCGTGAACAAGCGAAGCGAGAGCGCCAGCAGAAAAAAGCGGAAAAGCGCGCACAGCGGAAGAACGACAAAGATCTCCTGACCGAGCCCGAGTCGGAGTTCACGACTCCGGAAGATCAGGGAGTTTTCGAAGAGTAGAGACCGCCACTGAAAATGGGCGCTGCGTTGCTGCAGGACTGATCTGAGATCGGGTTCAGAATCGCGGATGGCTCCTCAGCCGCCGCCGACCCCAGCCATTCGCGAACAATCGGGTATCCTCCCTCGATGCCGACTGTTCGTGCGCTCGCCCTTTTCCTCCTGACCTTTGCGGTGTCGCCGCTCTTCGGTCAGGAAACCGCCTCCCATCGCATTGTGCTTCCTGTCGTCGGCAACGCGGCTGGCGGCAATGGGACTTTCTTCAAGAGCACGGTTACGCTCCTGGACACGAAGTATCGGAACGTAAGTGCAACGCCCCAGCGCGTGCGCGTCGACTTTTATCCGCGGGGTGGCAGTGCCGATCTCAGTTCGCCGGTGTTCCTCACAATCCATGGCTTCATTGAGCACTGGTCGAATTTTCTCGAGGACTTTTACTCGCCCGCACGGACGGGACTCGGTGCATTAGTGTTTACCGCCGTAGACGCGAACGGTAACGAACAGACCGACGGCCGTCTCTTCGCTGTATCGCGCATTTACACGGCACAAGCGTCAACTGAGGGTTGTGTCACTCCGGGCGGAGAGGTTTCTCAGTCATTGGAATCGGTTCCGTACGAGGATATTGCCGGCGGCACGCAGACTGGCTGGATTAACGGGCTTCGCAATGACGCTCGGTTCCGCACGAACATCGGCATTGTGAATCACTCCGCTTCTGCACAGACGTTTACCGTAACGCTCTTCCCGTTCACTGGCGACGATCCCTCCAGCTATGAAGTGAGCGTTCCGGCGCACGGAATGATCCACAATGCCATTCCGGCCGGGGATTACGGCTCGTCACTGCTCATTTCGATCAGAGGGAAGGAGGCGGGATTTTTCTTTAACGCCTACGGAAGCACGGTCGATAACGCTACCGGCGATGGCTGGACGTTTCGCGCGGCGTACTAAGACATTTACTTCAATTGGCGATACGGAAACCGGTCGCGAATTTCGCTATTGAAGTATTGGCCGAGTGACGGCGCCTCGACAAAAGCCTCATACGTTGCCGCGGGAATCATCCAGTAGCGATAGACGTGGTCGTTTGTAAATTCGACGACGAGTGTATTGTCGTCGGCGTTGTACGTTAACGCCGCGATCACGGATGAGTCGAACGTCAGGCGTTTAGGCATAGCGAGCATTGTGGCGAGCCACGCCGCTGAAGTCCAACCATGACCTTTGATTGACCTCCCTCCCTCCGTGGACGTATCGTGCTCGCATACGTCCAACGGAGTCGTTTTTGGAGGAGGGTCTATGCGCCACGCGTTTGTTCTCCGCTTGCTCCTCGTGTTGTTGCTCTCGGTGGGTGTGGGTGTGGGGGTGTTTGGACAGTCGCAAGCGACCACGGGTGTGATCGAAGGAGTGGTCTCGGATGCGACGGGCGGGGTGTTGCCGGGAGTCACGGTAACGCTTCGCAATACGGCTACGAATTACGAACAGGTCCAGGTCAGCGATAGTGCGGGGCGGTATCGCGGGGTGTTGTTACCCCTCGGGCCATACGAGGTGAAGGCTTCGCTCGAGGGCTTCTCACCGCAAACCATCAAAGGACTCAACCTCGGCGTCGGCCAGACGCGCACGCTGGACATCAAGATGTCGCAGGCGGCGGTGTCGGAAGAGCTGGT
>JBQCJC010000151.1:0-14620 GCA_051953135.1 Thermoanaerobaculia bacterium
CAGCCCGGGACTGACCGGAACGTCATTCGCGGCACCGCTCACCGCCGGCGTTGCGTTGATCGCGTACGCGAAATACGACGGGGATGGATACACGCCAGTGATGATCAGGAATCTGCTGATCAATCACTCGGAAAAGAATGAGCTTTCGGGGATTCCCACGGGCACACCGAATCGCCTGCTGCAATCCAATGTCGTCGAATGCGACTACACGGTTTGTGCGATCGCATGTACGGATCCTCGTTGCGCGAATTCGTCGAGCTGTCCGCCGCCCGATCATTGAGCGCGAGCCGTTGCTTCGACGTAACCGCACGATCGAGCGTTCAATGTGTACAATAACTTCCTTTCTGTCACCCGGTCACAATCAGGAGGAAGGATGTCACGTCGATTCATCGTCGCGCTCGTCGTGAGTGCCGCAGCGCTACCGCTCGCGGCTCAGGACGATGCCTGCTCGGGAGGAGCGCCGCCCGTTGCGCCCCATCGCTCTGCAGCAATGAACGCTCTTCTTGCACCGCCGTCGGCGCCAGTCATCGAGGCCCAGGCTACGAACATCTCCGAGCTGCCTGGTGTCGAGACGCTCGTCGCACGACGCAACGCCGATGGAAAAATCGTCTTTGCCTGCGTCGATTCTCCGGCCGCGGCCAAACGTTTCGTCGCCAATGCCGACGGACAGATCGCGACGGCGGCGGCTACGTCGAAATGATCTCGATGCGACGAACTCTCCTCCTCCTGTTTTTCGCATTCGCCTCGCAGACCTTCGCGGGGACTGGGCGCGTCATCGTCGTCAACGGAGACTCCGGTTCCGTCGGATTCAATGATCTGCGTCCGGTGGCGCCCGTCGGAGACACCACCGCCACGACTCTCGGCGCGCAGCGCTTCGCGGTAGTACAAGCCGCGGCCGCGCGCTGGGGAAGTCTGCTCGATACGAACGTCGACATCATCAACAACGCGACGATGGTTCCGATCGCCGGATGCACTGACACGACCGGCGTCCTCGCGCAAGCCGCACCGCAGTCGTGGCGACATGATTTCCCGAACGCGCAGCAACGGAACGTGTGTTACCCGATCGCGTTGGCGAACAAGTTCGCGGGAACGGATCTCGATCCGGGCGGTTCCGACATCTTCGTGCAGTTCAATCTCTCGCTCGATGACGCGACGTGTTTCGGCGACTCGGGCTGGTATTACGGCCTCGATACGCAGCACGGCGACAACGTCGACATGTACGTCGTCGCGCTGCACGAGCTCGCACACGGCCTCGGCATTTCGGGCGCCGCTCGCGTTCCGACGTTCAGCGAGAATCGTCCCGCCATTTCGGACACGCTCACGTACGACGAGACGCTTGGCGTTCGATGGGATCAGATGTCCGAAGCGCAGCGCACGGTGTCGATGGTCAACACCGGCAATCTCACATGGGACGGTGCGAACGTTCGAGCCATCGCACCGCAACTGCTCGCGTCGATGACGACGCTCACCATCACGACGCCCGCCAGCGTTGCTCGCAACTACGACATCGGCACCGCGTCGTTCGGTGTTCCGGCGAATCTCGCCGCGGTCGGCGGTCGACTGATCGGCGCAGTGGATGCGGTCAACGAAGACGGACCGTCGACGACGGATGGTTGCACCGCATTCACGAATGCGAGCGCCATCGCAGGCAATGTTGCGGTGGTCGATCGCGGTACTTGTACGTTCCTCACCAAGGCGCGCAATGCGCAGGCAGCCGGTGCCGTTGGCCTCGTCGTGATCGACAATCAACGAACGACCTGCATGCCGCCGGGAATGAGTCATTCCGGCGACGCGACGGACGTCACGATTCCGGTGATCAGCATTTCCGCGAAAGACGGCGATGCGTTACGCGCGCAGTTCGCCTCTGATCTCTCAGGCTTGTTGCGCATCGATCCCTCGCAACTCGCCGGCGCTTCGAAAGCGGGCCGCGTGCGCTTATACGCACCCTGCACGTTCGAAGGCGGCTCCTCCACCCACCACTGGGATGTCGCTGCTTCTCCGAATCTCCTCATGGAGCCGAACATCAGCTCCGATCTCACACATGGTGTCGATCTCACGCTTTATCAACTCATCGACCTTGGATGGACGGCGCAGCCGAAAACCGGTCGCAGGATGCTGAAGCGCTAGTTCGTCAACGAAGAAAGACATGAACCGAAAACTCATCCTCCTTTTCGCGCTCCTGGTCGCCACTCCCCTCTTCGCTGACACGCAGCGATACATGATTGCTACGAAGAAGTCGCCGTCGCGTACGGGACTGCGCGTGGTCAGCAACTCCGCCGATGCGACGAAGCATCGCGTGCGCACGTTCGAGAACGTGAACGCATTCGCCGCGGATCTCACGCCCGAAGAAGCCGCGGCGCTGCGCGCGTCCGGCGACATCGAAAGCGTCGAGCCGGCCGTGCTGCGCTACGCGCTCGAAGTTCCGCGCGTGCCCTTCAAACCGCAGACGAACGTCGGTCTCAAGTATCAGACGCAGGTCACCCCGTGGGGCCTGCCGATCGTGCACGCGAAAGACGTCTGGTCCATCACCAAAGGACAAAACGTCAACGTCGCGGTGCTCGACACCGGCATCGATCTCCAGCATCCCGATCTGCAGGCCGCATATGCCGGTGGATACAACGTCTACGCGCCGGGCACTCCGCCGCAGGACGACAACAAACACGGCACGCACGTCGCCGGCATCATCGCGGCGTCCGACAACGCGTTCGGTACGGTCGGCGTCGCGCCGGGCGTGAAGATCTGGGCCGTGAAAGTGCTGAACCTTCGCGGCGAAGGCTACGACGAAGAAATCGTCGCCGGTCTCGACTGGGTGATCAGCAAAGCAAAACAAACCGGCGGACGCTGGGTCGTCAACATGTCGATCGGTTCGCGCGCGCGCAGCGAAGTCGAAGTGCGCGCGATCTACGAAGCACTCGAGAACAACATCGTCGTCATCGCTGCCGCGGGAAATCGCGATCGCGACATCCTCGACTATCCCGGCCGCTACCAGGCCGTACTCGCGGTCGGGGCACTCGACAACGCCGGCAATCGCGCCGATTTCTCGAGCTACGGCGAAGGACTGTCGGTCATGGCTCCGGGCGTCGACATTCCGTCGACCGTCATCGATGGCGTGAATGAAACCGCCGATGTGCAGATCAACCCTGACGCGTACAACGCGTGGGGCATCACCGGCTCGCCGTACAACACGGTGACGGGCAAACTGATCGACTGCGGTCTCGGCTATCCCGCCGATTTCCCCGCGAACATCGTGGGCAACATCGCGCTCGTGAAGCGCGGCGAAATCAAGTTCCGCGAGAAAGCGCGCAACGCGAAAGATGCCGGCGCGAAAGCGATCATCATCGTCAACAACGACGACGCGACGAGCACGAACTGGAACATGGATTTCATGACGTGCCGAGACGCGGTCTGCACGTACGATCCGGGTTGGGAGAACTACGAGTTCATCCTGTCGATCGGCGTGTCGCTCGCCGACGGTGAAAAGCTGAAGCCGATGTTGAACTCGAACGTCACCGCCGCGTTCCGCTCCGAGAAATACCTGGAGCTCAGCGGCACGTCGATGGCGACGCCGCACGTGACCGCGATCTCCGCGCTGCTGCTCGCGCTCAATCCGACGCTCACTCCGTCGGGCGTGCGTTACGCGCTCGAACACACCGCGCAGGACAAGCTCGAACCGGGATGGGACATGCAGACCGGATGGGGCATCGTCGATGCACTCGCCGCGGCGAAGTTCGTTGCACCTGAAAAATTCGGATTGCCGGAGCAGCCGCAACCGCCGCGACGACAATCCGTGCGCCGCTGACCTTCGGGATTGAGGATTGAGAATTGAGGATTGAGGATTGCCTCCTCGATCCTCATCCTCGGTCCTCATCCTTAATCCTTAATCCTCAATCCACACGGCATCAGCCGTGTGTACAATACGCCCCCGCTGACGCGCGCCCCTCGCGCGACTTGAATACGAACGGAGACTCACCCCATGCGGATCGGTGTACCGACCGAAATCAAAGACAACGAATATCGCGTAGGCATGACGCCGGCCGGCGTTCGCGACCTCGCGACCGATGGACACGAAGTCCTGGTGCAGAAAGGCGCCGGCGACGGCAGCGGCTTCGCGGATGACGAATACGTCGCCGCGGGCGGAAAGATCCTCCCGGATGCGGACGCGGTCTACAACGACGCGGACATGATCGTGAAAGTGAAGGAGCCGATCGAGGCCGATCTCAAGCGTCTCAAAGACGGCCAGCTTCTCTTCACGTACCTGCACCTCGCGCCGGTTCCGGATCTCACCGCGGAACTGCTGAAGAAGAAAATCGTCGGCGTTGCGTACGAGACGATCACCGATGAGCGTCGTCGCACGCTTCCGCTGCTCACGCCGATGTCGGAAGTCGCGGGTCGCATGTCGGTGCATGTCGGCGCGTATTACCTGCACAAGCCGAACAAAGGCCGCGGCGTGCTCCTCGGCGGTGTGCCGGGCGTGCTGCCCGCGGACGTCGTGATTATCGGCGGCGGTGTCGTCGGCACGAACGCCGCGAAGATGGCCGTCGGCCTCGGCGCGCGCGTCACGATCCTCGACACGAATCTCGATCGCCTTCGCCAGCTCGATGACATCTTCCGCGGCACCGTGCAGACGCTCGCGTCGAGCCGCGCGCATCTCGAAGATGCGTGCCGTCACGCCGACCTGCTCATCGGCGGCGTGCTCATTCCGGGCGCGGCGGCACCGAAGCTCGTCACGCGCGCGATGATCAGCCAGATGAAGAAAGGCTCCGTCATCGTCGACGTCGCGATCGATCAGGGCGGATGCGTCGAGACCGCGCATGCGACGACGCACTCGAATCCGGTGTACGAAGTCGACGACGTCGTGCACTACTGCGTCGCGAACATGCCGGGCGCAGTGCCTCGCACTTCGACGATCGCGCTCACGAACGCGACGCTGCCGTACACGCGCATGCTGGCGAACAAGGGTTTCGACAAAGCCGTGCGTGAAGACGCCGGTCTCGCCGAGGGCGTGAATGTGTACAAGGGCGAGATCACGTACCAGGCCGTGGCCACGAGCCAGGGCCGCAAGTACACCGCGCTGAACGAGCTCCTGTAATCTTCTTTCGATGACCACGATTCGCGTCTCCCTGCTGAAAGACGACAAGCTGCAGCAGGGAGACGCGTCACTCCTCGAGCAGTGGTCGCGCGACTCGGATCAGAATCTCTGGGTCGACATCCAGCATCCCGTTCACGAAGTGATCGAGCCGCTGCTCGAAGTGCAGTTCGGGTTTCACGAGCTCGCGACGGAAGACTCGCTCTCACCGAACACGCTGCCGAAGTACGACTCGTTCGCGGAGTACGACTTCTTCATCTTCCGCACGGTCGATGTGAATCTCTCCGAGCACGCCGCCGAGACGTACAAGATCGCCGCATTCCTCGGCCGCAATTTCCTCGTCACGGTGCACAAGCAGACGCTGCGGCCAATCGACGATGTGTGCAATCGGCTCGCGCAGGACCGGCGCGTGCTGCAACGCGGTCCGGATTTTTTGTTGTACGCGATCGTCGACGGCATGGTCGACGCGCACTTCCCGCTGCTCGAGCAAATCGAAGAAGCGGTGGACGATCTGCAGGATCGCATCTTCGAACAGGCGGAGCAGTCGCATCTCGATGAGCTGCTGCATCTCAAGCGCGACATCAACGTGCTGCGACGCCACACGCTGCCGCAGCGCGAGTTGCTCAATCAAATCTCACGCGGCGATGCGGTGTTCGTGCAGCAGCCGCATCTCATCTACTTTCGCGATGTGTACGATCACATGTATCGCATCAGCGAAACGATCGACGTCGAACGCGATCAGATGACCGGCACGATGGACGCGTATCTCTCCGTCGTCGCGAATCGCACGAACGAGATCATGAAGGTCCTGACGATCTTCTCCGCGACGATGCTGCCGCTCACGCTGATCGCCGGCATCTACGGCATGAACTTCGACCACATGCCGGAGCTGCACTGGATTCACGGCTATCCGTTCGCGTTAGGCCTGATGATCGGCACGGGACTGCTGATGATCTTGTGGTTCGTCCTGCGCGGATGGATCGCGTTGCCGTGGAAGAAGGATCGTCCGCGACGACTGTGAGTCACTGGCAGATCGCGCGCGCGGTGCTGTAGCCCCATTTTTTATTCAGCGCAGCATCACGAAACATCCACATTCGCCCGACTCGCGCGAACGTCGCAGTTCCCTCGACTTCCTCCAGGTCCACTGCTCTTGCAGTCGCGGCGTACTCCCAGCGGGGCGAGAATCGGACGGTGGCCGTCTCCCCATCGACCGTAAACTCGGCCGTTTTGAGGACGAGCCGGCCCAAGTACAGTTAGAAATAGTCTCCCGCGTCCCGGATCTGCAGCGTCGTCCCCGACGCGAGAGTGTTCTGAATCAAGCCACCCTGCTCGTGTCGCACGAGCAGACCATTGCGCACCGCAGCCTCGATCGGATACTCGCGTTCGACCATCCAGGACCGCGCGCTGTCGTACGCCTTCGGCAACAGCACCGTCATCGCCTCTCCGAATTCACGGCACTGCTGCAACCGATTGACAATGAACTCTGTTGTCAATTCTTCCTGTGCAGAAGGAGAAGACAAGAGTTTCGTTTCGACCTTCGCGGGTGCCGGCTCCGGCGCCGGCGCCGCGGTTGTTGTCGTCCGATCTTTGTTCGGATGCAGTGTCGCATCGAAAAAGCTGCGAAGTCGCTCTCGCCGTTCGCGCGCATGCCGCGTCCAATTAATGCCGAACATGAGGACCGCGAAAGCAACGACGAGATAAACCCAGCCCGGAATGCCTCTCTTCTCTTCGTTCCGGCTGGCGAATGCCGCTCGTTCCTCCGCCTCGATCGTGCGCTTCCTCGCACTCCACCAACGTGAAAAGATGATTCCACACGCGACGCAGTCCTCACGACCGTCTTCCTGCTTCGCCCCACATTTCGGACACAGCATGGTTTGTTCGTCCGCGGTCATCGTCTTTCTCCTGCCATGTCTGCGTTGGCACTCAAATCGCCCTCATATTCGAGATGCTCGATGCGTCCGCTGAAAAAGTGCGCGGCGCATCGCGCGTCGTCGTAGATCCACAGTTCGGCGCCAGCGCCGCGGACTTCGTTCTGCTGCACCACACGCGAAGGAGCGCCCATCGCCGTACGCGCCTCGTCCGTCGAAAGGCCAGGCCGCAATCCGGCGCACGGTCGCCGCGATGTGAGTCCCCGCGACGCCTCGCTAATACCGATGTTCCAGGGTGGCGCGGTTGCGGTCCAACACACCGCGAGTAATGCGGTCGAGAGAATCGCGTTGCGCTCGGGGTTCGCTCCGATCTGCTTTCGACGCACCGACAGCGCATACCGGAGGATGCACACGAGCCACTGCACGAGTGCGAGAACGAGAACTGTTGTTGCCCATATCTTCATCACTCACCGAAATCCGTGAACGCGCCGCGCTTCGGTTTCACCTCGCTCACGTATCGCACGACGCTGCGGGTGAAGTACGGCTGCGCGAACGCCCACTCGCGCGCCTGTCGGTCGAGCTCCACCATCGACAGCCCCGTCACGTCGCGCAGCGCTTCTTCCGTAGTCGCACCGCGCATGAATGCCTGAATCAGTTGCTGGATCGCGGCGCGTCCGCGGCGCGCTTCGATGAAGCGAAGCATCGTTTCACCGATCCCGTAGGCCTGCCCGATCATCTCGGGATCCGGTGAGTCTTCGACCGCGGAATCGAGCAGTGCGATCGAAAGCAGATCATCGCGGTTGTATTGCAGAAATGGATTGATCGTGTGTTCGGCCATCTCTACGCGAGATGCAAATGCTTCATGGAACCATCGCGGCGCGCGATCGTCCGTCTTCTGCGTCAACATCGCGTGCATCAACTCATGCGTCATGATCGCGACGATCTCCGGTTCGAATCTTTCGACGCCGGCGATCGGGAGAAAAATCTCGTCGGTGTACAGCCCGAGGATGAAGGGACTGCCGGCGTAAGCAGCGAAATCCTGATATCGAAGAATGTTCACCACGGTGGGCTTGAACTCGCCTAACGCAAGCCATTCGCGCTGCATACGCGCCAGTTCGAGCTCGAGAATCTCGCCCGCGCGCTGTACTGTCTCGACGTTCGTATCACGGTGATAGCGCAGCACGAAGTGTTGCGTTCGCAACGCCAACGACGATTTCGCGAGGTCACGTTCGAGAGAAAGCTGCACGATGCGAAGCTGCAGTCCCGGCAGATCGCTCTGCTTCTGCGCCTTCGCGAGCAGTCCGATCGCGCCCTCGTAAAGATCGAGCTCAGCGACGAGATTTGCCACCATGCTCAGTGCGAACGGATCCCGGCTTCGACGTACGACCGGATTGTTGAGAAGGCCGAGGACCAGGATTCGCAGCCGACCCCTGTCATGAACGCGCGACAGTGCGGTGCCTCGCGCAATGAGCAATTGCAGCGGCACGCGTTCATCCGATGGCGCAAGCGTCTCGGTGAGTTGTACGAGATCCTGCCATCGATTCCGCTTCGCCAGCGCCGTTACGGTCGTCACGGCGCGACTGCGAAACCGCGCATCGGCAAACGCGGCAGGTGAGGTAACGCGCTGCCGTGTGACCGCAATATCAGCCAGCGCGCTGGCTTCTTCGCGCCGTCGTGTTTCACCTGCATCAATGACACGACAACCTGCGGGAGCGAACGCTGTACCGCCAGGAACATGCAGATGACTCTCGCCCGACTGGATCACTAGATACTCGCCACTGACTGCCGCCTGCGAACCAGCGGGCACCACAATGCCGCCCCCACACGGAACCGCGAATGAGGCTTCGAGCGCGGAGCCGATCTGTAGTGCTTTCGCTGGCGCGGCACGGCGATACACCTGCCACAGCATTCCGAGCCGCAATGCATCCGATCGCTCAATCGGCTGCATGTGCCAGGCTTGCAGAAACATCTTCTCTGCCTCGTCTTCTTTTTCCGCGAGCGCGAGCAGAACCGCCAGCGAGTAATAGACATCGGGATCGCGCGATCCGAGCGCGGCGACCTGGCGGTAGGCTTCGAGTGCGTGCTCTTCGTATCCGAGGCTTGCGAGATTCGCGGCGGATTCGGACCAGGATGCATCGTGTCCAATGCCGGATCGCTCCGCGCGTTCGTACGCAACGATCGCTGATTCGACTTTCTTTTCGAGAAATAGCGCCCGCGCGAGAACGAGTCGCGCCATCGGCGAATGCATCGCGCCCGGAACTCCTTCTAATGTGCGTCGCACACCGGCATATTGACGTCGCTCGAGAAAGATGCGGGCCTGCCAGATCGCGGCGACGTCATTCGCCGCCGATGCGCTGCTCCAATTCGTGGACGCCGGATCGGCACCGCTGACCATCGCGTTGCGCAACGGCTGCAACGATGCGAGCTTCAGGAACGCTGAGGCGGGCGTCTTCGGCTCAGCGGCAGCACCTTCGCCCGCGCGGGGAATGGATGAATAGATAGCGACTGCGGTTGCCGCGACGAACAGCAACGTTGAGCAACTCAGTGCGATCGACGAGCGCACCGCGGCAACAGGAAATGCAGCTGCCGCGATCAGTGCGAGCATTGCCGCCGGCAACACGAGCAGGACGGCAAGATCGGTATCGAACAGCGCATCGAGTCTCGGCGATCCGGACGATGCGTCCACGTCTGCGGAGTCGAAGGTGAAAGCATCCGCGACGGGTTCCGCCGATGTGCGAATCGACACAACTCTCCACGCACCCGGATCCTTCCGCATCTCGAGCCAGACAACGTCGTCGATGCCGGATGGAAATGACACGGTGAACGCAGCGTACCGTTCCGCCGCCGGAGCAACGGTCGTCTGTAGATACCACTCCGCGCGTTCGCGCGAACCCACGCGAACATTGATCTCGCGAAGTGCTTCGTCATGTCCGAGCTTGCGCAGTGGCGCATCGGCCGCAAGTGCATTCCAGAACGCCTCCGGCCCGCTCGCAAGGAACGACGCGACCAGGGCCGTGCCGGCACGCTCCGCTTCGCTGAGCGGACGAGGCTTCGTCTCCGCGGCGACGCTCCACGCCATCACGAGGAGCGCGGCGAATGCGGCAATGAGGCGCGTCTTCATGACCGCCAGGCTCCGATGAGCACGAGCACGTTGAGCATCGCCACGATTGCGATTGCGCCGATGAACAACTGCCAGCGACGCGAGCCTCGCGTGCCTCCACGTGTCAGAAGCGCAAGGCTGGTCACGATGAGAATCACACCGCTCGTGCCATACACAACGGCAATGAAGAGCACGCGATCGGTAAGGCCGCCGCGAATGATCGAGATCACCCCCAGCATCCCAAGACCAATCACGACACCGAGTGCGCCGATGACGCGCTGCCACGTCGCGTTCTCCGACACTCGAGACGCCGGCGAAGAACTCGACACCTTCATCGCAGGTGCTGCGGCTCGCGACACGGCTGGAACAGGAGGTCGCGCTGGAGGCGCTGCGGCAGGCCGTGACACGGGCGTAGTCGAAGGCAAGGTCGAGGGTGTCTGCGATCTGGGGAAAGCAGGCGCAGAGGCAGGCACTTCGCCCGGCATTCGCGAATGCCATACCTCCATATCCACGCCGCAATATCGACATTTAGGCGCGGACCGCTGATGCGCCGTGCACCTCGGGCACACAATCTCCGCAAATTCTGACAAGGAGGAGGACCTCGGACCGACGCGCAGTATAGACGTTGGCCAACGCCCGAGTCACTGCCCGCACATCATGTGCAGCACCTTCCCGTCGCTGATGTTCGCGCTCACGCGACGCCACGCCGCATCCTGACGAAGAAACGTCGCGTGACCCTGACGTTCGCGAAATCCCTGCAGCACTTCGGACGCGAGCGGTTGTTCGTACGACCACGCGAACGTAATGGATACACGATCGGCGGTGCCTTGCATGTCGCTGATGCGCGTGATGCGCTTGCGGCCGAGGAGAACTTCGAAGTGATCGTCGCGATCGTCGATGATGATGCCGCCGGTCACGCCGATCTGCTGCGTCACGAGATCATTCTCGACTGTCGACGTCAGCAAACGGCTGCGCTGCGCCGCAAAGAGCTCGGGATATTGCTCGAAGACGGAGTTGCGCTGACTCGAGTAGTACTGCTTCGGCAGCTTGATGATGTGCGTCTCGGAAAGTTCCGGGCACGTGAGCAGCGACGTCATCACATCACCCTCGGTGAGTGAGAACGCGCGCGGCGCGGTGCTCGTCGCTTGCGGCATCTCTTCGATCGGCTGCTCTTCGTTGATGTTGTTGCGCATGCGCTGCGCGCGCGCCTGCTCGTCCGCGAGGCGCTGTCGCACTTTCAATCCTTCGTTGTTGAGGCGATTCAGCTCCGCCTTCACCATCGCTTTGTTGTCGATCTTCGAGCGCGCATCGCGGCGCTTCACCGTCCAGATCGTGCCGAAGATGAGAATCACGACGATTCCCGCGAAGATCAGCATCTTCGGAACGCCGACTCCTTCATCGATGACCGGCAAGGGCTCGGGCTTGCGCGGCCGCAGGATTGCTTCTTCCTGTGCACGCTGCCAGCGATCGAAGATGATTCCGCACGACACGCATTCTTCGCGTGCGTCATCCTGCGTCGTGCCGCATTTCGGACAATCCACCGCTGCCTCCTATACTCCTCAATCACGCTTCAGCATCGAGTTCGCAGCCACCAGTGCAGCCACGAACGGGCCGATGATCGTCAGGAAGAGCAAGACCATGTCCGCACATCTTACGAAAGCCGTCTGCTTCGCCGTGATGTTGTTCGTGGCGTGTGGGAAGAAGACGCCCGCGGATCCGTTCAGCACCGAGGCGATTCAGAAAGACCTCGACGAACGTCCGGTGCGCGCGTTGTACGAAGAGTTCGGGAAGCAACCGCAATATGCGCCGCCAGTCGACGGATTGCTCACCGACGCGCAGATCGAGATGTTCGCGAACGTGACGAAGCTCGCGGTGCGCATTGCGCGCATCTCGAACGGGGAGCTCGACGACAAAATCGAAAGCGCGCGCCGCGATGATGATCGTTACTCGCGCATGGCCACGACGTTCTCCGCGATCGGCGATGTGCGCAACGTCGCCACCGCGGAGATTCGCGCCACAACCACGCTGCACGTGAATCCGCACGAATACGACTGGGTGCTGCGCGAGGTGCATCGAGCCGCCGGGATCGCGGCGCGGCAACGCGAAGCCGAGGCGAAGATTCGCGTTGCGGAGAAGGCGTACTACGCGGAGACGAATGACTATCTCCGCTCGCAGCGCGAACAGGAGCTCGCGACCGAGCGCCAGAACCTGAGCTGGATTGTGCGAGACCTTGGCGACGCCGAGCGCGCGAATGCGGCGCTGGTGAAGAAGCACGCGGAGGCGCTTGCGCCGTACGTCACGTCGCTGCGCGAGCGGTAAAGAGACGGCATTCCACCCCCTGCACTTGACAGAATTTTCCGCTCGCCCTATTGTTAGCACTCGTCAGACGTGAGTGCTAAACACTCAAGTCTTCGATTCAGTTTTCCCTTGCGGCCACTCGCCGCCAATCATCACCGTAACCCGTTGTACCGAAAGGAGATACCGCATATGGCAGCAGAAGCAAGCGATCTCAGGCTCCGCCCGCTGTACGACCGCATCGTCGTTCGTCGCAAAGAGGCGCAGGAGCGCACCGCGTCGGGCCTCTACATCCCTGACACGGCCAAGGAAAAGCCGCAGCAGGCAGAAGTCGTCGCCGTTGGCGAAGGCAAGTTCGATGACTCGGGCAAGCGCATGAAGCTCGACGTCAAGAAGGGCGACACCGTTTTGATCGGCAAGTACTCCGGCACCGAGATCAAGATCGATGACGTCGAGTACACGATTCTTCGCGAAGACGAAGTTCTCGCGATCGTCGAAGGATAAGGAGATTCACACAAATGGCTAAGCGCATTACTTACAGCGAAGACGCCCGCCAGGCGATTCTCCGCGGCGTCAACAAGCTCGCGGACGCAGTGAAGGTCACGCTCGGACCGAAAGGCCGCAACGTGGTCATCGAGAAGAAGTTCGGTTCGCCGACGATCACCAAGGACGGCGTGACCGTCGCGAAGGAAATCGAGCTGAAGGACGAGCTCGAGAACGCCGGCGCGCAGATGGTTCGCGAAGTCGCTTCGAAGACGTCGGACATCGCCGGTGACGGCACCACGACGGCCACGGTTCTCGCCCAGGCGATCTTCCGCGAGGGCGTGAAGAACGTCACCGCCGGCGCCAACCCGATGGACATCAAGAAGGGCATCGAGATCGCGGTTCGCGCCGCGGTCGACAAGATCGCCGAGCTCGCCCGTCCGGTCGAGGGCAAGGACATCCAGCACATCGGCACGATCTCGGCGAACAACGACGAAGAGATCGGCGGCATCATCGCCCAGGCGATGGAGAAGGTCGGCAAAGACGGCGTCATCACCGTCGAAGAAGCGCGTGGTCTCGACACGATCCTCGAGGTCGTCGAAGGCATGCAGTTCGACCGCGGCTATCTCTCGCCGTACTTCGTGACCGATCCGGAGCGCATGGAAGCGGTTCTCGAGAACGCGAAGATCCTCATCTATGAGAAGAAGATCTCGTCGATGAAGGACCTCCTGCCGATCCTCGAGCAGGTCGCGCGTCAGGGCAAGCCGTTCCTCATCATCGCCGAAGACGTCGAAGGTGAAGCGCTCGCGACGCTTGTCGTGAACAAGCTCCGCGGCACGCTCAACGTCGCCGCGGTCAAGGCGCCGGGCTTCGGCGATCGCCGCAAAGCGATGCTCGAAGACATCGCCATCCTCTCGGGCGGCAAGCTGATCTCCGAAGATCAGGGCATCAAGCTCGAAGGCGTGAAGTGGGAAGACCTCGGCGATGCCAAGCGCGTCGCGATCGACAAGGACAACACCACGCTTGTCACCGACACGGACGACAAGGGTCGCAAGGAAAAGATTGCGGGCCGCGTGAAGGAAATCCGTTCGGCGATCGAGAACACGACCTCCGACTACGATCGTGAGAAGCTCCAGGAGCGTCTCGCGAAGCTCGTCGGCGGCGTGGCCGTCATCAAGGTCGGTGCAGCCACCGAGACCGAGATGAAGGAAAAGAAGGCGCGCGTCGAAGACGCGATGCACGCAACGAAAGCTGCTGTCGAAGAGGGCATCGTCCCGGGCGGCGGTGTTGCGCTGCTCCGCGCGGTCGAAGCGGTCGAGAAGGTTGCGGCTGAAGGCGACGTCAAAGTCGGCGTCAACGTCATCAAGCGCGCGCTCGAAGAGCCGTTCCGTCAGATCGTCTTCAACGCCGGCCTCGAAGCGGCCGTCCTGCTCAACGAAGTCCGCGCCAAGGGCGGCACGTGGGGCTTCGACGCTCGCAACGAGAAGGGCACCGACATGATCGAGTCCGGCATCATCGATCCGGCCAAGGTCACGAAGCAGGCGCTCCTCAACGCTTCCTCGATCGCGGGCCTCATGCTCACGACCGAAGCGCTCATCTCCGAGGTCAAGGAAGATGAGAAGAAGGAAGCGGCGATGCCCCCGGGCGGCGGCATGGGCGGAATGTACTAAGACCCAGCTCCACGCATGTGTGGATGAAAGGCGAGCCGGACGGCTCGCCTTTTTCTTTTGCGGTGGAGCGGGAGGCGCGCAGCCCCCCGGGCAGGCCGTCCGCGGGCGGGGCGCCCAC
>JBQCJC010000152.1:0-5822 GCA_051953135.1 Thermoanaerobaculia bacterium
AAAACGCCGGCGCGAAGGTTCGAAAGTACCATCCGATTCTGCTCTCGAATATCGGCGTCCTCAACAATCGCGATCACCGCAAGATCCTGATCATCGACGGCCGCATCGGTTTCGTCGGCGGACACTGCCTCACCGACAACTGGCTCGGTGACGCGCAGGACAAACAGCATTTCCGCGACATCTCCGCGCGTGTCGAAGGTCCGGTCGTCGCGCAATTGCAATCCGTCTTCGCGGAGAACTGGATCGAAGAAACAGGCGAGGTGCCGGGCGGCGCGAACTTCTTTCCCGAGCCGCAACGCGTCGGCGATGTCGATGCACATGCCGTGTGGCTTTCGCCGTCCGGATCGCCGTCGACACTGAAGCTGTTGCACTACATCCTCATTCACGCGGCGAAGAAGCGCATCACGATTCAGAATCCGTACTTTCTGCCTGATCCCGATGCACGCAAAGCGCTCATCGATGCGGCGAAGCGTGGCGTCGACGTGCGCGTGATGTTGCCGTCCGCGGAGGCGAGCGATGCGCCGCTCGTGCAGCACGCGAGTCATCATCATTTCGGCACACTGCTCAAACATGGCGTGCGCATCTTCGATTACGAGCGCACGCTGCTGCATCAGAAAGTCATGACGATCGATGGCTGCTGCTCCGCGGTCGGCTCGACGAATTTCGATGACCGCTCGTTCGAGGTGAATGACGAGGTCACGCTCGTGATTCACGACGACGCGATCGCGCGCGAGCTCGAAGAAACGTTCGCGCGCGATCTCGAGCATGCGCGCGAGCGGAAGCTCGACGAATGGAAGCAGAGGCCGGTGCTGCACAAGCTGCGCGATTTCGCATCGTTCCTGTTCAACGAGCAACTGTGATGCGGGCGCTTCCTTTGCTACTCCGGTGATGCGGCGATGCAATCAGCCGAGGGGCAAAGCAATCGGTATTTGGTGACGCTGTCGCTCGGCGCCCTCGGCGTCGTCTACGGCGACATCGGCACGAGCCCGCTGTACGCGTTTCGCGAATGCTTTTCGAAAGAGCACGGACTCGCGGTCACGCCTGAAAACATTCTCGGCATCCTGTCGCTCGTCTTCTGGTCCCTCGTCATCGTCATCTCGATCAAGTACCTCGTGTTCGTGATGCGCGCGGACAATCGCGGCGAAGGCGGCATCCTCGCGTTGATGTCGCTCGTGCGTCCGCGTCGTTCGTTTCGTCGCGGCGCGCTGCTCAGCCTCGGATTGTTCGGCGCCGCGTTGCTTTACGGCGACGGCATGATCACGCCCGCGATCACCGTGTTGTCTGCTGTCGAAGGACTCGAAGTCGCGACGCATGCATTCACGCCCTACATCCTCGTCATCTGCGTCGTGATTTTGATCGCGTTGTTCTGGGTGCAGAAATTCGGCACCGCGAAAATCGGCGCGTTGTTCGGACCGGTGATGCTCTTGTGGTTCTCCGTGCTCGCGAGTCTCGGCATCTGGCAGATCGCGCACGAACCGCATGTGCTCACCGCGTTGTGGCCGACGCATGCGATCACATTCTTTCTGCGCAACGGCCTGACGGGATTTCTCGTCCTCGGCTCCGTCTTCCTCGTCGTCACCGGCGGCGAGGCGTTGTACGCCGACATGGGACATTTCGGCGTGAAGCCGATTCGACTGGCGTGGTTCGGCTTCGTGTTCCCGTCGCTGCTGCTCAACTACCTCGGGCAGGGCGCGTATCTGTTGCACTCGCCGCAAGGCGTCGACGAGCCGTTCTTTCGCATGGTGCCGCAATGGTCCGTTATTCCGATGGTCATCCTCGCGACCGCGGCCTCCGTCATCGCATCCCAGGCCGTGATCTCCGGTGCGTACTCGCTCACGCGACAAGCGACGCAACTTGGATATCTGCCGCGCATTCGCGTGCGACATACATCCGAGCGCGAGATTGGACAGATCTACATCGCCTCGATCAACTGGTCTTTGATGATCGCGGCGATCGGGCTCGTGCTCGTGTTTCGCGAATCTTCGAATCTCGCCGCGGCATACGGCGTCGCGGTGACCGCAACGATGTCCGTGACGACGATGCTCTTCGCATCGCTCGCGAAAGAGAAATGGCGCTGGAGTCGCGCGCGCGTCACGTTGTTCGTGATTCCGCTGCTGACGATCGATCTCGCGTTTTTCGGCGCGAACCTCATCAAGATTCTTGACGGCGGCTGGTTCCCTCTCGCCGTCGGACTGCTCATCTTCACAATGATGGCGACGTACCGCCTCGGGCGAAAGATTCTCGCGGACCGGCTCGCGTCGAATGCGATCTCGATCGATGCATTTCTGCTGGAGCTGGAAATGAATCGCATTCCGCGCGTTCCCGGTACCGCGATTTTCATGTCGCGTCACAGCACCGGGATTCCGACGACGCTGTTGCACAACATCAAACACAACAAGGTCGTGCATCAGAGCGTCGTTCTCCTCAGCGTGGAAACGGAGGATCGGCCGCGCGTCGATGGGGAAGAACGCTACGAGTGGAAGACGCTCGGTCACGGCGTCGTGCGGCTCACGCTGCACTTCGGGTTCATGGAAGATCCGGACATTCCGACGGCGCTGAGTGGCGGAACGAATGCGCCGGTGCAGTTCGATCCGATGACGACGAGTTACTTTTTAGGCCGGGAAACATTGATTCCGACGAAGCAACCGGGGATGGCGATCTGGCGCGAGCATCTGTTCGCGTGGATGATGAGGAACTCGTCGAGCGCCTCGCAATTCTTCAGTCTTCCGCCGAATCAGGTGATCGAGCTGGGCGCGCAGGTGGAGTTGTAATCGGGGCGGTTGCGAGCGAAATGGTGAACGCGACCGACTTTTCGCCGCAGGTCTGGTATCTTGAGGATGGCTATCGCGAACGGGCGTGCCGTTTGCGTGGGACCGATTGCCCCAGCGCGGGCAGAAAGTGATGGAGACATGGCAGCTAAAGTGTTCGTCGGGAACTTGAACTTCAGTACAACGAAAACTGAGGTTCAGGATCTCTTCTCGCAGGTCGGCGCGATTCGGGACGTGTTCCTGCCGATGGACCGCGAGAGTGGTCGCCCGCGCGGATTCGCGTTCGTCGAGTTTGCGTCGGACGAGGACGCCGCGAAGGCGATCGAAAAATTCAATGGGTATGAGCTGAGTGGACGTGCGCTGCGTGTGAACGCGGCCGAAGATCGCCCGCGTTCGAGTGGTCCGCGTCCCGGTGGGGGCGGCGGTGGCGGCGGCTACGGTGGTGGCGGCTACGGCGGCGGTGGGTACGGCGGTGGCGGTGGCGGCAGCTACGAAGGTGGCGGCGGCTACGATCGCGACGACTACAGCGGCGGTGGCTACGGCGGCGGCGGGAACAAGAACAAAGGCTCGCGTCGCAACATCCGCGCGAAAAAACGTTCGCTCTAAGCGCTCATCAAATCGGATTCATTCGACGAGCCGGCTCGTAAGGGCCGGCTCTTGTTGTTTGTCAGGCTGGATTGGTGGAAGCGAGCCCATCCTTGTCTCCGGAAGTCGGCATCTGTAGAGTTACAGGGCTGATTACTTCAGGAGAGATGTTGATGAGGGGATTGCGCTGATCTGCGCTGAAAGCCGGATGATGCAGATCTCGGCGTCTCTCGTAATCCTCATCGCGCTTGCGGCCGACGTTCGCGCTGCCAGCGCGTGGAAGATTCAGCGCGAAGTCACGCTCGCCGTTCCATCGGGCGTCGCGCAGGACGTTCGCTGGGCGTCCGACACACAGCTCTTCGTCGCGGAGGGGAGCAACGGCGTCACGGTGCGTCGTGTGGAGACGCCCGAAAAAGTCGAGAGCTTCGCGATCGCACCTTCGAAGCAGGGTGGGTTCTTCTTCGCCTCGCGGTTGGCGGCGTCGCCATCGTTCGTCGCGGTCGCGTCTCCAGTCGTTGCACTCTCGTGGCGAGCGCGCTCGGTCAACGCACCGCTGCATCAGTCGGTTCCGGCGGCGATGACGATCGACATCGACATTTACGGCGACACGTTGGCGATTCTCGGCGGTGAGACCGATCAGCAGGGCGGAACGCCCGACGGAATCCTTTCGATCGGCACGTTGAGCAAGTCGCTCGCGGATCGGCGCATCGTCATGGAAGGTCCGACGGGAAAAGCAGGGAAGGAACTCGTTCGGTGTCACTTCTTCGAACCGGGCGCAATCCGCTTTCTTCCGGACGGATCACTCGTCGTCGCGCCCGGCCTGATGCCCGGCGTCTTTCAATACAGCGCGGCCGGAAAGCTCCTGCGTACGTGGCAGACCGATTCTCTCGACGTGCTGAACGAATGTCGTGTCAGCGATGAACAGATGATCGAGATGGCGGCAGATTTCGCGAAGCGGACGGAGTGGGTGAATCGCACGACGATCATCGACGACATCCTTCCGTTCGCCGATGGTCCGGCGCTGCTGCTACGCACCGTACGCAACAACACGACATCGTGGGATGTCGCGTATCTCCGCGCAAACGGTTCGATCACGCGCGAGCCACTGCCCATCCGATCACCGAGTCCGCGCGCGCATCTGCGCGGCGATGTGCGTGGTGACCGCATCGCGCTGCTCGTCTTTGACTATGAACTACCCGGCAACGCACCATTGTCTCCACGATTGATCCTCGCCACGCGATGAACCGGCTACTGTCTGCGCTGACGCTTTTGTTCGTGTGCTCCACGACATTGGCCGCGGACACATTCGCGCCGCACATCGTCATCGTTCGGGAGAATCAGCGTGCATTCATCGCGGAATGGCCGGTGCCTGATGCACAACTCGAAGATGCAAAGACGATTTATGCGTGGACGGAGGAACTGCCGATTCAGCGCTTCACGCGATCGGAGTTTCTTCGTGAACGCGCGGAACTGAAGCAGGCGCTTGCGAAGTCGGTCGCGGGACAACAACGCGTGCTCCTGCGCACGGCAACGTCGAAGCGCCGGTTGAGCGACGTCGTCGTTCGCTTTGCGCCGCCCGATGTCTGGACGCACATTCCGGAGTCACTGCTGCCGGAGGCGCATGTCACGCCCGAGGGCATCGCGCTGTTGCCTTATCGCGATGCGAAACTTCGCGTTCGTGCGTTTCGTGATGGAGAGTCGACGACATGGATCGATGTGCGGCCATCGAAGACGACGCTCGAGCTCGATCTCCTGCCAGCGAGCGATGCGATCGTCCGGCTTACCGGTGATGGTCCGCTCGATGGCGCAACGGCAACGATGCTGTTGCACGAACGCGGCATCGCGAATCCGGTGATGACCGCGCAGTACGCCGCAACCGCGAAGGGCGAGCTTCGCGTTTCATCGATGCCGCAAACGGATGTCATCACGCTGATGATTTTCGCGCCCGACTTTGCGGCTGCGTCGATGACTGGTGTGGCCGAGGATCTCAGTCGCACGATTACGCTGACGCGGGCGGGAGCGCTTCGGGGACGATTCGTCGATCACAAAGGGAAGCCGGTCGCTGGCGCAGTCGTCACCGTCGAAGCGTGGGTCGCCGAAGATCTTCCAGCGCTGTCGCGTGTCGAAGCGACGAGCGACGCGGACGGGAAGTGGACGATGCGGGATCTGCCGCTGCGTGAAGCAACGCTGCTTGTGCGAGCGAAGGGATTCGCGACACGTCGTGACCGCGTAACTCCCGCTGTGCCGGAGACGAACCTCGGGGATATCGAACTGTCCGTCGCAACGCCGTTCACGATCGCAGTGGTGGACGATGACGAGAAGCCGGTCAAGAGCGCCAGCGTTCGACTCGGCGGTATCCGCGCCGGGATGACGAACGACAAGGGACAACTCGTCATCGCAGATGCGTCAAACGATCAGCCTGCACAGCTCTCGATTGAGCACGATGAGTTCGAGACCGCGCGCACGACG
>JBQCJC010000153.1:0-9622 GCA_051953135.1 Thermoanaerobaculia bacterium
CACACGCCGAAGCCGATGAATCCCGTGGCGACAACGGCGAGCACCATGCCGACGTAGCCGAAGATCGGTCGCTTCGTGAACGACGAGATGAGGGTCGACATCATCGTCGTCCCCGGGATGAAGATGATGTAAACCTCGGGATGTCCAAAGAACCAGAACAGGTGCTGCCACAACAACGCGTCGCCACCTTCCGCGGGATTGAAGAAGTGCGTGGCGACGAGTCGATCCGAGGCGAGCATGCCGCTCGCGACCATGATCGACGGCATCGCGAACACCACCATGAACGCGGTGACGAGCTGTCCCCATACGAAGAGCTGCATGCGATTCAACGACAAGCCCGGCGCGCGATGTTTGAAGATCGTGGTGATCATGTTCACCGCGCTGCAAAGCGCCGCGATCTCCGTGAACGTGATCATCTGCGCCCACACGTCGACGCGTTTGCCGGGCGCGAACTCAGGTCCCGCGAGCGGAACGTACGAAAACCATCCGGTGTCGGGACCGAAGTTCAACAGGAATCCGGTGTAGAGCAGGATTCCGCCGGTGAGATACGTGAAGTACGCGAATTGCCCGAGGCGCGGGAACGCGGTGTTGCGCGAACCGATCATCAGCGGCACGAGCCAGATGCCCATGCCTTCCATCACCGGCACGGCGAAGAGAAACATCATCGTCGTGCCGTGCACCGTGAAAATCTGGTTGTAGAGATCGGGATTGAGGAACGTGTTCTCCGGTTTCGAAAGCTGAATGCGCATCAGCATCGCTTCGATCCCGCCTAACAGAAAGAACACGAATGCGGTGATGACGTAGCGACGTCCGATCGTCGTGTGATGGTTGTCGGTGAGAAAGCCGATCAGTCCTTTCGGTTTCTCCCACGTGCGCGCGAGCTCCGCGTGCAGTGCTGCATCGATCGCCGTCATTGCAGTGTCTCCAGGTACGCGACGAGTGCGTGCAGATCGTTCGGCTCGAACGTGTTCGGCGGCATGATCACGCCGGGCTTGATCGACGAGGGATCGGAGATCCAGCCGTGCAGATTGCCGATGTTGTTCGGCAACACGCCCGCGCCTAACGTGCGGCGGCTGGCGACGTGCGTGAGATCGGGACCGGTGCGCGCGCCCGCGGATGTGCCTTTGATCGCGTGACACATCGCGCAAGTGGTGTTGAGAAACACTTGCTGCCCGCGTTGTTGATCGGCGGTCTTCGGATGCGGCGCTGGCAATCGCTGGCGATTCAGCCAGCGCTCATAGTCATCACGCGCATGCACGACGACGATGAAGGCCATCTTCGCGTGTTGCAGTCCGCAGAACTCCGCGCATTGCGCGCGATAGAGGCCGGGTGCATCGGCGCGAATGGTGAGGATCGACTTCTTGCCAGGGATGAGATCGCGTTTGCCGTGCAGGTTCGGAATCCAGAGGCTGTGAATGACGTCGGAGGAGGTGAGGATGAGTTTCACGCGCTCGCCGGCGGGAAGATGCAATTCGTTCGCGCCTTGTGCAATGCGATCGGGACGTTCGTGCAGATACTGCACGTCCCACCACCATTGATGTCCGGTGATCTGAATCTCACGGGTGACCGGCTCGCCGATCGGTGAAACGTCGCGACCGACGGCGACGCTCGTGAAGAGCAATGCGATGAGGATGACGATCGTGACGCTCATCGCGGACGCGACCCATTTCATGCTGCCGCGCCAGCCTTCCTCGGTGTTGTCGGGCGTGACGCGCTTCGTTCCTTTGCGAATCGCAAGCAGCGTGGCGACGATGACGACGATCCAGATGAAGACGGAGACGATGGTGAAGACGCGAAGGAGGAAGTGGAGCCGCTCGGCGTACGGGCCGGCAGGATGGAGCGCGGATTGGTAGGTGGCGAAGAGGATGGCGATGGAGGGCCGAGGGGTTCGTGGTTCGCGACGTTCGAGTGCAGCCGAGCTTCTGCCGATAGCACGCGAGATGAATATGCTGCGCAGCCCTTCGGCCCTCATCTCTGCTCCTTGAAACTCTGCGGCTCCACGCGCTTCTGCATCGCGTCTTCACGTCCCGGCGATGCGGGTCGCGGCGCGAGTCCCGAGAGCGATCGCACGTATCCCGCGAGCTGCCAGATCTGATAGTCGGGGATTTTTCCGCCGAAGGAGGGCATGCCGTTCGGACGTCCTTCGACAATGGTGTCGTGAATGTTTTCCGGATGGCTGCCGTAGAGCCAGTAATCGTCCATCAGCGCGGGGCCGATGCCGCCGCCGCCATTCGAATGACAGCCGTTGCAGTTGTACGCGCGAAAGAGTCGCGCGCCCTCCGCGAGATCCTGCGCGCGCTCTTCGGCGATGTTGCGCACTGCAATCTCCGGCGATGGTTTTCCCGGTTGCAGTTCGGACAATCGCACGATGCCGCCGGTGCGCTCGCTCGCGTGCGCGGCGCGACGCAGTTCGCGTTGCTCGCGGCGGCAGGCGAGCAGCGCGAGGATCGCCATCCAAATCACCGCTCGTCTCATGAGTCCACCCTCGGCACTCCGTACGTTGCGAGAATCCGATCGATCTCCGGCTGCCGTCGCTCGAGAATCGCATCGAGCTCGTTGCGTAACGCCACGTCTTCACGACGCACGCCCATCGCGATGTCGTAGACGAATGGCAGGAAGGGAAGATCGATCTCCGGCGTCACCGGCGTGATCGACAGCGCGACCGGCTCATGTTTCGCGAAGTAGCCGGCCAGCGGTCCCCACACGATCGCGACATCGAGCTCACCGAGTGCAACGGCATCGACGATGCGCGCCGGCGGATTCGGCTCGCGATAGTCGCCGTACACCGTGTAGCCGCGAACGTTTTCGATGATTCCGCGCGCCGCGAGCGCATGCGCGGGCGGCGCATTCGCGCCGTCATCGCCGATGATCTGCACGCCGATGCGCAGCGTCGTCAGGGTCGGATCGTCGAGCGATTCGATGTTCAGGTTGCGATCTTTGCGTGAGACGAAAACGTATGTCGATCGGTAGTACGGCCGCGTCGTTGCGGCCATGTCGATCGCGGTCGGCAATCCGATCACGACGTCGCACGAATGCGCTTTCAACGTGTTGCGCAGAAATCCGCGGCGCTGCGCCCACCACGTGTACTCGACGCGCGCATGCATGTCTCGCGCGAGCAGATTCGCGATCTGATTTTCGAAGCCCTGCTGCGCGCGATTGGAGAACGGAAGGTTGTTCGGATCCGCGCACACGCGCAGCACGCGCGCCGGTGATTCCTGCGCGGCAATTGAGTGTTTGGTCGTCTGACGCGTGCAGACGATCGCTGCTGTCGTCACGACGATCACCACCAACCACCGCCAGCCGTCCACTGCCAGCCATCTCTTCATAGGCCGAACGTGTAGATCACGCCTCCCTTGTTCGTATGCCGCGGGAGATCCGACATCGCGTTGACGAATCCCAGCGCGGCGGTGGGATCGTGAGGATCGAGTCCTCCGGCGACGATGGCTCCGGCCCAGCCGCCGACGCCCGAGACGATCGTCACGTACTGCTTGCCATCAGGCCCCTGCCACGTGATCGGCTGCCCGATGATTCCGCTCGCGGTTTTGAACTGCCACAACAACTGGCCGGTGCGCGCGTGCACGGCTTTGAAGAAGCCGTCCATCGTGCCGTAGAACACGACGTCACCCGCGGTCGCGAGTGCGCCGCTCCAGACTGGGAAGTTCTCGCGAATCGACCAGACCTTGCGGCGTTGTATGGGATCCCATGCATCGAACTCGCCGCGATGTCCGCCCGGCCCCGCATGCATGATCACGGTCGCGCCGACGTACGGCGTGCCCGCGATGTAATTCACCTCCGAGCCTTCTTCGTCCTGACAGTGGTTCTGATGCGGAACGTAGATAAGGTTCGTCTTCGGCGAGTACGCGACCGGCTGCCAGTCTTTCGCGCCCGGTGACGCGGGACAGATGTCGCGCACGACTTTGCGCGTGCCGGTGGCTTTCGCGATGTTCTTATTCAGGCGGCCGGTTTTCAGATCGACGCCGAAACTCGTTGTGATGTGCGCGTATGGATCGGCGGACAAGACTTCGCCAGTCGCGCGATCCATGACGTACATGTAGCCGTTGCGCTCCGGGCGCACGAGGACTTTGCGCGGCTGTCCGTTGATCGGGAGCGTGAGCAGCAGCTGCTCGTTGATGGCGTCGTAGTCGAATTCGTCGTGCGGTGAGAATTGATAGAACCACACCGCTTCGCCGGTGTCGGGCTTGCGCGCGAAGATGCCGGACGTGAATTTGTTGTCGCCGGGACGCAGCTCCGGATTCCACGGTCCCGGATTCGCGGTGCCGTAGTAGATGAGACCGAGCTCGGGGTCGTAGGAAATCCATCCCCACGCGGTGCCGCCGCCGTACTTCCATCCGTCCTTCGGCCAGGTGGTGATGCCGAGGTTTGCGCCGCGGTCTTGTGCGTAATGCGGTTTGTAGTTCTTCCCAATTCGCACTTCGGAATCAGGGCCGGTCGAATACGCGCGCCACACGATCCTGCCGGTGTCTGCATCGAGTGCGGTGAGCCAGCCACGCACACCGAACTCGCCGCCGCTGTTGCCGACGAGCACTTTGTTTTTCACGACGAGCGGCGCCATCGTGATCGATTCGCCTTTGTTGATGTCGCCGAGTTGCGTGATCCAGCGTTCTTTGCCGGTCTTCGCATCGACCGCACACGTGCGTCCGTCGAGGGTGTTGAAGAAGATCGCGCCGTTGGCGTACGCGGCGCCGCGATTCACCACATCACAACAAGCCACGCCCTGCGCCTCGGACTGCAAATCCTTCGGCCGGTATGTCCACTTCGTCTCGCCGGGATTCTTCAGATCGATCGCGATCAGTTCATTCGGAAACGGCGTGACGAAATACATCGTGTCGCCAATGACCAGCGGCGCTGCTTCATGTCCGCGATTGACGCCCGTCGAATGCGTCCACGCCACTTTCAGATTCGCAACGTTGGTCGCGTTGATCTGCGTGAGCCCGCTGAATCGCGTCGATTCGTAATTCTTCGCGGGCATGATCCATTGGGCATCGTCGGCAGCGAGTTGCACCAGATTGGTTGTTTGCGGAGCACGGTTGCAGGCCACGAGGAACGCGATCAGGACAGCGACGATGCGGTAGTCGGGTCGCGGCGACGGCCGATGCAAATCAGTCGCGCGTTTCGCCGCGCCGGCTACCGACAACCGACTACCGACTACCGTCTCAAGGAAGCGCGAACACATACAACGTGCTTCCTTTCTTCGTCACCTCTTTCAAATCCGCCATTGCGCCGGCGAATCCATCGGCAGCGCCGGCGTCGCGAGGATCGAGATCGTTCGACACGATCGCGCCCGGCCATCCCCCCACGCCACTCAACACGGCGATGTACTGCTTGCCATCGGGACCGAGGTACGAGATCGGCTGGCTGATGAATCCGGAATCGGCTTTGAACTTCCATAGCGTCTCGCCGCTGCGTGCGTCGAGCGCTTTGAACCAGCCATTCATCGTGCCGTAGAAAACGAGATCGCCCGCGGTGGCGACCGTGCCGCTGTACGTTGGGAATCGCTCGCGCACGCCCCACACTTTTTTGCGGCCCGTGACGTCCCACGCCATGAGCTCACCGCGATGTCCGCCTGGTCCCGCGTAGTAACGAACGTTCGCGCCGAGGTACGGCGTGCCGGCGATGTAGTTCGCTTCGACGCCTTCGAAATCCATGCACAGGTTTTCGGTCGGCAGATACAAATAGCCGGTGCGCGGTGAGTACGACGATGGTTGCCAATCCTTCGCGCCCGGCACCGCGGGACAGATCGCGCGCACGACTTCTTTGTTGCGCGGCTGTTTCTCGGCGACTTCGATCGGACGACCGGTTTTGAGATCGATGCCTTTCGTCGATGTGATGTACGCGTACGGATCCGCGGCAATCACTTCGCCGCTCGTGCGATCGATGACGTAGACGTAGCCGTTGCGTTCCGCGCGCACCAGCACTTTGCGACTCTGCCCGTTGATTTTGATGTTCAGCAGCGTCGATTCATTGACGGCGTCGTAATCCCATTTGTCGTGCGGCTGGATTTGATAGGCCCACTTCGCGAAGCCGGTATCGGCGTCGCGCGCGAAGAGCGTTGCGCTCCATTTGTTGTCGCCGGGACGCAGTTCCGGATTCCACGGGCCGGGATTGCCGGTGCCGTAGTAGATGAGATTCGATTCGGCGTCGTACGAGATCCAGCCCCACATCGTGCCGCCGCCCTGGCGCCACGCTTCCGGCGGCCACGTTTTGACGCCGAGGTCTTTGCCGCGATCGAGTGCATAGAACGGTTTGAAGTCAGGACCGATCAGGACATCGACATCGGGTCCTGCCGCGAATGCTTTCCAGACGGTGTGGCCATCGCGTACGTCGAGCGCCTGCAGCCAGCCGCGCACGCCGAATTCGCCGCCGGCGTTGCCGATGAGAACTTTGTCTTTGACGACGAATGGCGCCATGGTGATGGACTCGCCGTCGTTGATGTCGCCGAGGGTGCGCTTCCAGACTTCAGTGCCGGTGTTGGCGTCGAGGGCGATGGTCTGGTTGTCGAGGGTGTTGAAGATGATTTTGCCGTCAGCGTACGCGGCGCCGCGATTCACGAGGTCGCAGCAGGCGACGCCCTGCGCCGAGGTGATGACCGATGGTTTGTGGGCCCATTTAATGGGACCCCATGGATTTCGCAGGTCGATGGCGAAGACGTGATGAGGAAAGGGGGAGACGATGTACATCGTCCCGTTGACGACGATGGGCGCTGCTTCGTGGCCGCGCTGGATGCCGGTGGAGAAGGTCCAGGCAACTTTGAGGGATTTGACGTTGCGTGTGTTGATCTGCGCGAGTGAGGAGAAGCGCCAGTTGGCCGGATCTTTCGGGGCCATGGTCCACTGGCCGTCGTCGCCGCCGTGGCTGATGGAGAGGACGGAGGCTCGCGCGGTGCTGTAGCTGAGGAGGTAGGGGGTGTCTCGGCGTTCTTCGCGTTGCCGGCAGGCGAGCGCTGTCGCCGCGATCGCAAGTGCGATTCCCGTTTTGCGTAGCACGATAAGTTCGCTTCGCGCTTTTGCACGAGCCGCACCACCCGGCCGGTACGACCGGCAGCGCTGGTTGCTGCGCTAAGGCACGTGCGGGTGCTTCGTCGGTGCGGTCGTCGCGAACGCGCGGATATGGGAAGGACGCATGATCGCCGGTACGACCGGCCGCGCTTGTTGCTGCGCTAGTTGGACGTGCGGGCGCTTCGTCGGTGCGGTCGTCGCGAACGAGCGGATCTAGGAAGGACGCATGATCGCCGGTACGACCGGCAGCGCTGGTTGCTGCGCTAGTTGGACGTGCGGTCGCTTCGTCGGTGCCGTCGTCGTGAACGCGCGGTCGTCGTGAACGCGCGGATCTAGGAAGGGCGCATGATCGCTTCGAAGACCTCGCGTAATTTCGCGACGATGTCGGGGTCCTGAATCATCGCGTGCTCGTCGATACGACGGCCGTCGAGGGCGATGGTGAATTCGAGAACGTTCGTCGCCATGGTGCGCAGCGTTTCCGCGAGTTGCGACTGCGCGTGAACGGCACGCGCGGCTGCGTTCACCAGAGCGATGCGTTTGCCCGGCATCTCGTGACTCGCAACGAGCCAGTCGAGTGCGTTCTTCAATGTGCCGGGAACCCCGTGCGCGTATTCGGGACTGCAGATCATCAGCGCATTGGCGTTGCCGACTTCGTCGCGCAATGTCCCGACGATTGCAGGCGGGACGTCTTCATCGAGATCAGGATTGAAATGCGGCAACTCGCCGAGTTGTGCATACAACTCGACGTGAATTCCTTCGGGCGCGATGCGCTTCGCGGCACGAAGGAGTCGCGAGTTCGTCGAGTGTTCGCGAAGACTGCCGGAGATCGCGAGGATGCGCATGCGCGCAGTGTAGTTACTTCGCGCTCATGCACGCCGCCGCGAGCGCGGAACGAATCACGTCGAACGGGAGCACGTGAATCTCGTTCGTTGTCGTATCTCCAGCGAGCAGGATGCCGACGAACGTCATGTCGTCATCACAAATTGCGGTGCCGCTGCTGCCTTCGTAGTACTCGCGCCCGGGGTGCGTTCCTTCGAGTTTGAAGATGTAACGATCATCGCGGCGCTCGACATAACGCAGTGTTTTCTCGGTGATGAAGATGCCGCCAAGAAACTGTTGTTCATGCACGATGAAGGGATCCGTGAATCCCGCGAAGCCGTAACGACGTCCCTCCTCGGGAACGTTCGTGAGATCGGTGACGAGAATTAGCCGGTCGATCTCGCCGAGCAGTTTCCCTGTCTTGCTGAACTCCTGATAGATCGGCTGCAGATCCGACGGCACGAAGGCATATGCGAAATCGATTCGTTCATCTTCAAAACGCTGGAGCGGTCCAGGCGAATAAAGCTGTGCGCCGCTCTCGCTCTCGTAACGAAGAAGGATGCACCACGAGACATCACCGGGATCGATGTGCGCGGCGGTGATGAGAATCGTTTTCCCTTCGAAGTCGATGAGGACGCCGGTCCCGAGTTTCACCACGCGCTTGTTCGCATCGAACGCCCACAACGGAATCGCGACGCGACGCAGGTAGAGATCCCACTCCTGATCGGGAGACGTCGTCAGCACACGGAATCGTTTTTTCGGAACGGGAGGATGCTGCCGTCGTGCTCGTGCTGCTGTTGTTCGTCCATCGTGCGGGCGGCGGCGGCGATGAGATCGCCGAGGACGTCGATGTCGAATGGTTTGCGTACGATGGAATGCACCATCGAGCCGTCGAGACGGCGCAAGGAAACCGAATCGCCCGCGCTGACGACAATGATCGCGGGGCGCGCGCCGCCTTGTTGCTTGATGTATTCGATGAGACCGTAGCCGTCGACGTTCGGCATCATCAGGTCCAGCACGATTACGCCGTAATGCTGCTGTTCGATCTTCGCGATGGCGTCCGCGCCGTCGCGCGCACTGTCGACCGCGAACCCTTGCCGCTCGACGATTTTCGTGACCAGCGCGCGAATCGCCGGTTCATCGTCTACTACCAATACGCGAGTGCTCCGCATGAGATGAGTGTCCGTGTTCGTCCGTTTCGCCCCGGTTCTAGCAAGCAGAATGCCGGTTGCGTTCGCTACGACGTACGGTGAAGAGATCTTAACCACATCATTCGAAGAAAAGGAACGCTCCAGAAAGCGCGCTCTGCGGCATCGCGTTCGCAACGGCAACCGGTGTGAGCGCTGTATCCCGTCCCCTGGTTCTCCTGTTCGAGCCGCACGAAGAGCATCTCGCACGCGGCCGCGATTTTTTGCTGGCCGATTGCGCAACGTTGTTCGACGTCATTGCGACGAAGTCGGTCGACGACGCGCGTCGTGCACTCGACGATGCGAAGTCGAAGCAACAACCGGTCGCGCTGCTCCTCGTGCGGCATCTTCGCGACGAAGACGCACTGCGCGAACTTTTGCAGCAGGCGAAACACGTTTCGTCGGGCGTAAAAGTGATTTTGTTCGCGGACGAAGTGGATCCGCAATTTGCGACGGAGGCGAAGCGCGAAGGTCTCGTAGATTTCAATGTCGATGAGCCGTGGGATGCGCCGGAGGTTTCGCTCGAGCCGATCGTGCGCGATGCGTTGCGTGCGTGGGAGTCGACGTCGATCGAAAGCGATGTCGTGCAAATCGTCGGCG
>JBQCJC010000154.1:0-3965 GCA_051953135.1 Thermoanaerobaculia bacterium
ATCGTCGCCGCGCATCTTTGCCACGGTGGTTCGCTAAATCACCGGCTGCAGCGTTGGCCGCTTCGCGGTGATGCCGTCGCCGGAGGAGCGTCCGCGCAGGTGACGCCACACCCACGGCACGAGGTGATTGCGGCACCATGCAAGCTCGGCGCGCGCGATGTCGGTGAAGGTTGGCGAGGGACGATCGGGCAGAGGGTCCGCCCACGACTTGTCGACGCCGGGCATGCCTAGAGCCCATGCGAGTCCTTCGGCGATGCGCTCGTGCCCGAGGGAGTTTGCGTGCAGACGATCGTCGGACCAGAGTCGCGGATCGATCGCGACGGGATAGATCGCGAGATCGAGCAGCGTCGCGCCGGTGTTGTTCGCGGCATTGCGAATGACGTCGTTCATGCGCTGCACGCGATCGCCGAGGAGCTTGGCGACCGGCATGACCGGAGCGAGATCGGGGAGCGTGAACGTGAGCACTGTCGCGCCCTGCTCGATTAGCGCGCGATACATCGTCTCGAGATCGTTCTGAAAGATCGCGACGTCGAAGTGACGACGCAGCGCGTCATTCGTGCCCGCGACGCACGTCGCGAGATCCGGCTTCATCGCGAGCGCGGGTGCGAGCTGCTCGTCGAGAATTTGTCGCGTCACACGGCCGCGAATGGCGAGGTTCGCGTAGAGCAGCGAGCCTTGATGCGCGGCGATGCGCTCGGCGAGACGATTCGCCCAGCCGCGATACCCGCCGCGACCATCGGGATCATCGAGGCCTTCGCTGGTGCTGTCGCCGATGGCAACGTAACGGTAGAAGTACTTCACGGCGGGAAGGTAGCACGGCGCTTCTATCGCACAAATCGTGTGAACAACCGTTCGATCGCCGCGTTCAGATCCTCATCCATCCCCGTGTGCATCGGCGATGTCTGAATGATCGTGCTGCGCGGCGCGACCAGCCAGTGGAACCTTGCGCGTTGCGGCAGCGCGCCGATCGGTCCCGCATCCTTGCCGCCCGCGCACACGCGCGGGATCACATCGAGATACGACTGCACGAGCGCGCAATCGATCGTCGGTGCGATCGCGCGCACCTTCTCGCAATCGAGAAAAATGCGCGACTCGAGATACGCCGCCGTCGAGCAGAAGAGAATCACGCCCGCGTTCACGAACTCGCCGCGTTCCACGCGCGGCACGATGCGCACGATCGCGTAATCAAAACAGAAGCGTTCGCGCACGCGCGGCCTCCTCCATCCAGACGCGTGGCGCGGCGAGGCGCTGCTCGAGATACGTGCGATACGCGGCGCGATGCTCGTCCTTCGTCGCGAACGACGGCTCGTCGAGCCACACATCCGGAATCATCGCCACGATGCGCGCGATCTCATCACTCGTGATCTTCGCCGCGAGCGCTGCATCGACGCTCGCGATCTCCGTGGCCCAGCGCAGCAGGACATGATCGCGAATCCCCGCGAACGGCGCGCGGCTGCGCTCCGCGTATCCATCCCAGTTGTGATGAAAGATCAGCGTCGCGCCGTGATCGATGAGCCACAGGTCGCGATGCCACACGAGCAGGTTCGTGTTCTTCGCGGTGCGATCGACATTCGTGACGAACGCATCGAACCACACGATCTCCGACGCCAGTCGCGCGCGATCTTCGACCGGCTTCGCAACGAGCGGATCGAACGTGATCGAGCCGGGGAGGTAATCGAGCGCGAGATTCAATCCTTCACTGCGACGAAGGAGATCCTGAATTTCAGGATCGGGTTCCGTCTTGGCCATGCGCGGATCGAGATCGACGAAGACGATCTCGGGAACGCGGAGCCCGAGGATGCGGGCGAGCTCGCCGGAGATGAGCTCGGCGATCAGCGCGCGCGGACCCTGACCCGCGCCGCGAAATTTGAGGACGTACGTGCCGTCGTCATCCGCTTCGACGATCGCGGGTAACGATCCTCCTTCGCGCAGCGGCGTGACATATTCGGTGGCGTGAACGGTGCGAAGCATTCGGCGCAGAGTACCGCGAAGCGCGCGCGAGTGTGCGGCAGGTCATTGTCCGCTGGAGAAAACGACTCTACCTTGGATCATCGTTTGCGATAGCGGGGGCAGCAGTTCATTGATCCCTGGAGGCTAATGTGAGGCAAGACAAGAAGTTGACGGCAGGACTGGCGGCGGCGATGGCGATCGCGACGCTCGCCGGAACGTCCGCTTTCGCGGATAGTCGTCCTCAACGTGGGACGAGCGGAAGCGGCAGCAGCATTCGCCGCAGCACCGGTGCGACCCGCGCGGAAGGACATCGCGGTAGCGGATCGGAAAACAGAAGCAGCGAAGGCCGTATCCGTCGCAACAACGATGGCGGTGGTGCAGCGACGAGCGATATGACCGTTCGCGCGCCGCGCGAGACTCGCGGAGGCGAGAGCCGCGGCACGATCAATCGCGACAGCAATCGCGGCGAGACGCGCGTGCGCACCGGCGAGAATCGTAACCGCAGCGGTTACGAATCCGATCGCGAGCGCGCCTCCAATCAGCGCGATCGTCGTGAGTCGATGCAGCGCCGCGGCGGCGATAGTCGGTATCGTACGGGCACCGGCTATCGCACCGAGCCGTATCGCACGCGTGGTCGCGTCGAGCGCTATCAGCGGTATCGCGACGGCTACCGCGTGTGGATCGGCGGCGCGCCGTATCCGTTCTACGTTCCTTCGCGTTACTGGTCGCGCGACCGGTTCCGCGTCGGTCTGTGGATCTCCCTCGGCGGCTACTACAACTCCCTCGGCTACTACGACTACTACGACGGGTATAACGACGGCTACTACGACAGCCGCAACAGTTACTACGACCGACGTCCGTACTCGCGCGGCGAGATTCGTGGCGTGGTCGAAAGCGTCGACGGACGCCGCACCTCGTTCGTGCTGCGCAATGAAGACACGGGTGACTTCATCACCATCGTGCCGCGTGCGCGCCGCGTTTACGTGCGTCCGGGTGATTACGTCGAAGTCGATGGCACGTGGTCGCGGTCGGGACTCTTCACCGCGTACGACATCGACTGGCTCGATGGCGATCGCCGCTACGACGACGATTATTGATGAGCAAAGAGCGCCGGCCTCACACGAGACCGGCGCTCTCGTTTTTATCCCTTGTGATATCCGTCGTGCAGCTTCACCGGCTTCACCACTTTGCGCAGCCGCACGTTCAGTAACTCCACGAAGACCGAGAAGCCCATCGCGAAGTAGATGTAGCCCTTCGGGATGTGGAAATCCAACCCTTCGGCCACGAGCGCCATACCGATCAGCAACAGGAAGCTCAGTGCGAGCATCTTCACCGTCGGATGACGATCGACGAACGAGCTGATCGGTCCTGCCGCGAAGAGCATGATCACCACGGACACGATCACTGCCGCGATCATGACGCCGAGCTCCTTCGCCATGCCCACCGCAGTGATGACGGAGTCGAGCGAGAAGACGATGTCGAGCAGCATGATCTGCACGATGACGGACGCGAGCGTCGGCGCGACGCGTGCGACCGTTCCGCCTTCTTCACCTTCGAGCTTGTCGTGAATCTCGTGCGTCGACTTGCCCATGAGGAAGAGTCCGCCGACGAGCAGGATGAGATCGCGGCCGGAGATCGCGGCGCCGAAGATCGTGAAGAGCGGCGCGGTGAGCTTGACGATCCAGGCGAGCGAGAGAAGCAGCAGGATGCGCATGATCATCGCGGCGGCGAGACCGATCGTGCGTGCGCGTCCCTGATCTTTCGCGGGGAGCTTGCCCGCGAGGATGGAGATGAAGATGACGTTGTCGATGCCGAGGACGATCTCGAGCACCGTAAGCGTGAGGAAGCCGATCCACGCTTGCGGATCCGACAGCCATTCCATTGTGAGTATCCCGGGTGGAGGACGCCCGGAACCTAGTCATCCCATGTAGCGCGCCGTCGCCATGCCGAGCGCCGCCAGCGTGAGCAGCACCAGGACGACCCCGTTGCCGATCGCCCCCTTCCGCCGGGTGGCC
>JBQCJC010000155.1:0-5508 GCA_051953135.1 Thermoanaerobaculia bacterium
CGGCAAGGGTCGGGGGCGCTTCTTCGGAGGATACGCGACGCCCGTCGCAACTCGCGAGGACCCGCGGCCCTCGGCCCTCCGCCCTCAGCCCTGTGCGCGGCAACGCCGCACGCCAGCCCTGCGCGCGGCAACGCCGCGCGCCGATGGCACGCCCCTCGCTATTATTCGCAGTGAAATGCGAAACCGAAACTCCTCGGATCGGCGCTGCAGTTACGTGGTCGTCGTCGATGGCGCGACAGCCGCGAACGGGGATCTGCGCGATCTTGCCTCCTATCTCTCAACCCTCGGCGTCGCGAGTTGCGACGTCGTCATCCTCGACAATTCTCCTCGTCTGCAGTTCGATCTCAATGCGCGCATCCTTCGCTGGGTGGGACGCCACATCGCCGTGCGTCCCGAGTACCGCACGCTCAACGGTGCGGTCGATGTCATTCGCGCCGCGGTCGCGTACGCGTCGTGCGAGAAAGTCATCGTCGCGACGGAAGACGTTCGTTACACGACCGATGCGGTGAGCAGGTTGTGCTCGCTGCTCGATGCGCATGAAGTCGTCGAGCCGCAGGATTACCTCGATCCGCTTCCGTGGTGGAGCAATCTCGAAGCGAGCCGCATGCTCGTGCATCGCGGCATCGAGCCGCAGCCCGATCACGGCGCAACGTTCGGCTTTCGCCGCACGGCCTTGCGCGCGTTGCGCGGACTCGCGAACTCGCTCGCGTATGAAGATCCCGTGCGTCGTCTCGCCGCGAGTGGTGCGGAGGTTTTTCCGGCGACCGATGTCTTCGTCCGACGCGAGCCCGGCGCATTCAGCGAGTGGCTCGAGCGTCGTCCGCAACTCGCGAGCGAAGACTTCGCGCTGCCGATGAAGAGCGCGTTTTTCTTCTCGCTCGTTCCGCTGCTGCTCGTCCTCGGCATCCTAGGCGGAATGCAACTCGTTGCCGGCTACGCGCTGGTGATCTCGATCGCGTCGATCACGCTCGCGATGCGCGGCCGTCTCGGCGCGGGCGCATTCTTTCCGCTGCACGCCGTGCTCTTCGCACCGTTGTGGGTGCTCGAGCGATCGATCAGCGTGTACTGGGCGCTGTTCCGGAAACTGCGCGGCGCGGATGTCGCCACGACTGGAATTGCGATCCCGGAACGAGCAGGAGAGAAAGTCGCCAGCGGCGAGTAACGATTACGCTTCGAATGCTTTCAATGCATCTTCTTCCGTGTCGTAGACCTTGAACATCGGAAGAAGGTTCGTGAGCCGCAGGGTCTTCGCGACACGGTCCTGCGGCTTGAGCAGGCGCAACGATGCGCCGCGGCGTCCGGCCTCGCGATAGGCGTGCACGAGCTCGCCCAGGCCGTTGCTGTCGATGTAATCCATGTCCGAAAGGTTCAGGAGAATCTTCTTCGAGCCTTCCTGCAGAATCTCTCCAATGATCCGCGGAAGGATCGTGTCGCTCACTCCGATGGCCATTCGTCCATTGAAGTCGACGATCGCCACATCTCCCGAATGCCGCACCGTAATATCCATGGCGGCGGATGATAGCAGTGTCGGTTGCGTTGGTTGTTGGTTGCCGGTTGTTGGTTGTCGGGAGAACCGCTCCGCCAGGAATCACGTGGATGGGTGGTGGCTTCCCAACAACCGACAACCAACAACCAACAACCGCTCCTTCACACCATCTTCATTACCGCACGTACCATCCATCCATGCGCCGCCGCATTCTCCTCGTCGAGGATGATCCGAAGACTCGATCGATGGTCGCGTTGTGTTTGCAGCGTGAGGGTTACGACGTCGAGATCGCGGAAGATGGCGTGCGCGCCCTCGAGCTCGTGCGCGAGAAAGAACCGCATCTCGTGATCCTCGATTTGATGCTGCCGCGCATGAACGGACTCGAAGTTTGTCGCGCGCTTCGCGAAGCCGGTGGTCCCGCAATCATCATGGTGACGGCGAGGAGCACGGAGGACGACAAACTCACGGGACTTGACCTCGGGGCGGATGACTACGTCACCAAACCCTTCAGCCCGCGCGAGCTCATGGCTCGCGTCCGCGCCGTTTTGCGACGCGCGAGCGAAGAGGACGTGATCGAGCTCGCCGGCATCACCATCGATCGCTCGCATCGTGAGATTCGCATCGGCGCTGAAGCGATTAGCGTCACGCCCACCGAATATCGGTTACTCGATGCGCTCGCGCGATCCGCGGGACGCACCTTCACGCGACAAGAGCTCGTCGAGCGCGCGCTCGGAAGCGAATACGAAGGACTCGATCGTACCGTCGACGTCCACGTCATGAATCTCAGAAAGAAACTCGGCGACGCGGGCAAAGCCATTCAGACCGTGTTCGGCGTCGGATACAAATTCGCGAAATGATCGTTCGCTCCCTGCGCTGGCGTCTTGCGATCGCGATGATGCTCATCGTCGCGGCGATGCTCGTCGCGGCGGGCGTGTACTCGAGCTTCACGATCAAACACGAATTCGATCGCTACCTCGTGCAACAGCGTCGCGCTGACGTGCTCGCGGCCATCTCGATCATTCGCGACGGCGGCCGCGCGCGATTGCAGCAATCGCTCGAGCGCGTGCATCGCGAGCACAACATGCGCGTGCTGGTCTTCGGTGAAGGTGGCGGCATCCTCGCGAAGTACCCGCCGGACCTCGATCGCTACGACATCGTTCGCCGTCCCGACGGAAGTCTCGAGCTCGCATCGCGCGATCCGAAGCGCATCGAGAAGCTCATCGTGAAAGGCAGCAGCGAGCGCGTGCCGGGCATCGGCACGATCTACTTCCTTCCGCCTGCGCCGAACGCCGCCCGTCGTTCCTTCCAGCTCTCCATCGATCGGTGGCTCCTCCTCGGGCTCGGCATCGCCGCGATCCTCGGCGTCGTCGTGATGCTCACGATCTTTCGCCGCGTTTTTCGTCCCGTCGAGAAACTCACCGGCGGCGCGCGTGCACTCGCAAGCGGACAGCTCGATGCGCGCGTTCCTGTGCGCGGCGATGACGAGATCGCGGAACTCGCGCAGGCATTCAACACGATGGCCGAGGCGCTCGAACGCAACGAGCGAGCGCGGCGCAACATGGTCAGCGACGTCGCGCATGAACTGCGCACGCCGCTCACGAACATTCGCGTGCAGATCGAAGCGGCGCAGGACGGCGTGATCGATGCCGATGCGAAGTTCCTCGAATCGATCGAAGAAGAGACTTCGATCCTCGCGCGCCTCGTCGATGACCTGCAGCAACTCTCGCTCGCCGACGCGGGACAGTTGCGACTCGAGAAAACGCACGTGCCGGTCATCGAGATCATCGAGCGCGCGCTCAGCGGATTGCCGACGCACGAGAAATCACTCACGCACGACGTCGATGACGCGCTCGAGCTCTTCGTCGATACGCGCCGCATCGTGCAGGTCGTGCGCAACCTCGTCGTGAACGCGCTCGCGCATGCGACCGGTCGCGTGCACGTGAGCGCTCATCGCAATGCGAACACGATCGAGATTCGCGTCGAAGACGATGGACCGGGCGTCGCGCCGGAGCACGCCGAGCGCATCTTCGATCGTTTCTATCGCGCCGATGAATCGCGCTCGCGCGTGACCGGCGGTGCAGGCCTTGGCCTCGCGATTGCGAAGCAACTCGTCGAGTTGCACGGCGGCGTCATTCGCTACGAAAAGCCCGCGTTCGTCATCACCTTCATCACTTCTTGATGCGCGCTTCCTAGTCTTCTCGAGAAGGAGAAAGACTCATGCGCTATCTCGCAATCCTGCTCATCAGACTCACCGCCTTCGCGCAGCAGCCGCAGCGCAAAATCGTGCGCATCGGCGGCAACGACACCGCGGAGAAAACGAAAGACTGGCCGAAGGTCGCGAAGTCGGACGATGCGTTGCAATCGATCGACGCCATCGCGAGTGAGTTGTCGAAACGCGATCTCTACTCGGGCGCGATTCTCGTGGCGAAAGACGGCAAGCCGCTGCTCGTGAAGTCGTACGGCAATGACGTGAACGACGAAACGAAATTCAACATCGGCTCGATCAACAAGATCTTCACGCAGGTCGCGCTGATGCAGTTGCGTGACGCGGGCAAACTCGATTTCTCGAAACCACTGCGCACGTATCTGCCCGACTATCCATCGAAGATCGCGGACCAGATCACGATTCAGCAGCTCATCGATCACGCGTCGGGCATGGGCGACATCTTCGGTCCTGAGTTTCGCGAGAAGCACGCATCGCTGAACACACTGCAGGATTACGCGAAGTTGTTCGTCGATCAGCCGCTCGCATTCGAGCCGGGCACGCAACGTCGTTACTCGAACGCGGGTTACATCGTGCTCGGACTCGTGATCGAGAAGGTGAGCGGGACGAACTATTTCGATTACGTGCGCGAGCACATTTACAAACCCGCGGGGATGACGAGCAGCGATTGGTTTGCATTGAGCGAGAAGACGCCGAATCGCGCGGTCGGCATGACCGGCGATCCCGGCTCGCGCACGCCGAATGATGCGTTCCTTCCAGCGCGCGGCTCGTCCGCCGGCGGCGGTTACTCGACGGTGCGCGATCTGCTGCGATTCACGCAGGCATTGCCGAAGCTGCTGAGCGCGAAGTCGTATGACGCGCTGGTCGGCGCGCATCCCGGCATCGGCTGGGGCGGCGGCACGGCGGGTGCGAATGCGGTGGTGGAGCTCGAAGGTCCGTACACGATCATCGTGCTCTCGAATTACGATCCGCCATCCGCCGAGTACCTCGGTGCGCAGGCGCGCATCGCACTCGGCATCGGACCCGAATGAATCTGATCCTTCTTTTCGACGAAGACTTTCTCGACGATCGGCGCGTTCGTCTCACCGGACGCCGTCTCGCGCACGTGACGAACGTGCATCGCGCGACGGTGGGCGACGCGCTGGTCGTCGGTCGTTTGAATGGACGCATCGGCAGCGGCGAAGTGACGCGACTCGACGACGAAGCGCTCGAGCTGCGCGTGACACTCGATCGCGATCCGCCGCCGCCGTTGCCGCTCACGCTGATCCTCGCGTTGCCGCGGCCGAAAGTGTTGAATCGCGTGATCGCATCGGCGACATCGCTCGGCGTGAAGCGCATCGTGCTCATCAACGCGTGGCGCGTCGAGAAGAGTTACTGGAAGTCGCCGAAGATGAGCGACGAGAATCTCCTCCTGCAGCGCGTTCTCGGACTCGAACAAGCGCGCGACACGATGCTGCCATCGATCGAGATCGCGCGGCTGTTTCGTCCATTCGTCGAATCGTTCGCACCGCGAGGCCGCGCACTCGTCGCGCATCCGACAGGTGAGCATGAATGTCCGCGCGATGTGCGGGACGAAGTGACGCTCGCGATTGGCCCCGAGGGTGGGTTCATCGCGCAGGAAGTGAAGTCTTTGGAGAGCGCCGGTTTTGAAGTCGTGACATTAGGGGAGAGGATTCTGCGCGTCGAGACCGCGGTCGCGGCGTTGATCGCGAGGTTGTATTAGTGGAGCGGCGGGCGCTTAGCGCCGAATCATCGTTCGCCCGGCGGGCTAAGAGCCCGCCGCTCCACTTACGACCGT
>JBQCJC010000156.1:0-2918 GCA_051953135.1 Thermoanaerobaculia bacterium
TGACATCATGACGGCAAGGCGACGATCACGGCACTCGCGACACAGTTCATCGCTCATCGCTCATCTCTCATCACTCGCCTCTCACTTCACTCCCATCTCCGCGTACAGCGCGCGCGAATCAAACATCTTCCCACCTTTCACCACTGTCTCCACCTTTCGCACATCACTGATGTTCGCGAGGGGATCGCCGTTCACGATCACGAGATCGGCGAGCTTGCCGGGTTCGATGGTGCCGAGGTCTTTCTCGCGATGAAGAATCTCCGCGGGTGTGAGCGTCGCGATGCGCAGCACATCGGCGTTCGAGATGCCGGCTTTCGCGTAGAGCTCGAGCTCGCGATGTAGTGAGAAGCCCGCGAGCGCATCGGTTCCCGCGACGATCTTCACGCCACTGCGATGCAACTCCGCGACGAGATCGAGCATCTTCTGAAACGACGCTTTGTACTTCGCATCAGTCGTCTCATCGACCGGCAATCCGCCGGTGAGAAATCCGCGGCGCACTTGCGGCGGCATGCGATCGATCACGCTCGCGTAAGACGGTGAGACGCTGCGCGGCCGCGCGGTGAACATGGTCTCGAAAATCGCGACCGTGGGATCGGAGACGATGCCGCGATCGCGCATCTTCCTGATGAACGCCTGCACTTCGTCGGACTTCAAATCGAGATCCGCGGCGCGCTTGCCGACTTCCGTGAATCGCGCCGGAGTGCGCGTGTCCGTTACGTCCGGCATGAAGTTCAGCAGCAGCATGTTCGCGTGCTGAATCTCGTCGTAGCCCGCATCGATCGCGTCGGTCGCACGCATGCCCGCGGGGATGTGACCGCTCACGCGCATGCCGTATTCGTGCGCGCGTTTCGTGAGCACGGGCACGAGCTCCGGCTTCACGGAGCTGTAGATCTTCAGCCCTTCGTAGTGATGCGCGGCAAAGAAGTCGACGACTTTGATCGCGTCTTCTTCATTGCCCGCGAGCATGTTCGTCGGTCCCTGAAACGGTCCCGGTCCATCGACGAGACCGGCGAGCACGACGCGCGGTCCGATCGCATTGCCGTTGTCGAAATCGCGTTTGAGCGCGAGCACGAAATCGCTGTCGTTGCCGAGATCGCGCACCGAGGTGATGCCCGCGGCGATGTTGAGCAGGCCGTCATCGGAGCCGAGGTGGGTATGCATGTCCCACAAGCCAGGCAGCACGACGTTGCCCTTCGCATCGATCGTCTCGTTGCCTTGCTGCGCCGCACCAACGCTAACGATCCGTTCGCCTTCGATGTTGATCGCGGTTGGTTGCGAGAGTGTGCCGCTGCGCGGATCGAACACGCGCGCGTTGACGATCGTGAGTTTGTTGTTCGCGGGCGTGTGGGTGAGCTTGCGTGCGATGTCCGCGATGCGCGCGTTCGCACGCGCGTCCTGCGCATCGATGAGCGTCTTGACGTCGTCTTCGAATCCTTCGCGAATCACAGAAAGCCATGACGACGGCGCGGCGAAGAGATTCTGCTGATCGTCGAGCCACACTTCACTCGGCGTGAATCCGAGGCCGTTGATCTCGTACGCGGTGACGTGCGTGCCGCGGAGATCCAGCTCTCCGACTTTCCGCACCGTCGCTTCTCCGGACGGATGGAGCGCCACCCGTCCGCCGTTCCGCAGCGCCGCCCGCACGAGCATCGCGCTCTCCTCGGGCGGTCCATACATCGACGAGTAGAACGCGCCGGTTGCGCCATCGCCTTCTTCCGAAGTGTTCGACCAATGCGCGCGATTGCCATCGATGGCGAGACGCTCTTCGATCGCGACCTTGTAGTAGTTGTTGCCGGTCGTCTCCATCGACACCGGCACGCCGCGTTCATCGACGCGCACGACCGTGTGCGTCTTCGGACCACGACCGCGATCGTTGAACTCGAAGTCGACGATGCTCTCGTTGCCGCGTCGCGTCACGACCTGCGAGCCCGCGCGATTCGTGCTCATCAACACCGTGGACCGAATCGTCGACTCAGACGGCGTTTCGACTTTCGGTGCGGGCTGATGCGCGCATGCGGCGGCCACGAGAACGACGGCGAGCAGTTGTCGATGCATGCGCAGATTCTCTCACCGTTAAAATGCACGCGCCGATGGCCCGCCCGCCGCTTACCGTCATCATTCACACGCTCAACGAAGCCGAGCAGATCGAAGAGTGTCTGCGCACGGTCGAGTGGGCCGACGAGATCTATCTCATCGATTCGCTGTCGAAAGACAACACGGTACAGGTGGTGCGCAACGCGTTCCCCAATGTCCGCATCGAAGAGCGCGAATACCTCGGCGCCGCCGCAACGAAGAACTACGCGATCGATCGCGCATCGCACGACTGGATCTTCGTCATCGATGCCGATGAGCGCGTGACGCCGGAGTTGCGCGACGAAATGCTGCGCACGCTCGAAGGTCCGCTCGATGCCTGGGCGTACTCGGTCGGCCGCCGCAATTTCATGTTAGGCGGCGAGTTGAAGTACAGCGGCCTGCAGCGCGATCGCGTGACGCGACTCTTTCATCGCGGCCACGCACGCTATCCGAACAAACGCGTGCACGCGGATCTCGTCGTCGACGGACCGACGATCGATCTGCGCCACAAGATGCTGCACTTCTACATCCGCGACTTCGATCACATGATCGCGAAGATGACGCGCTACGCGTACTGGAACGCGGCGCAGATGTACATCGACGGCAAACACACGAACGCGTGGGGCATCTTCAGCCACGCCTTCGGCAAGTTCGTCCGCGACTACATCGTCAACCTCGGATTTCTCGACGGCGCGCGCGGCATCATCTCCGTCGGCATGCACGTGTACTACACGTTCTGGAAGTACGCGAAGCTGTGGGAGCTGCGCCAACTCGAGAAACTCGGCAAGCCCGTGCCGCTACCGAAATTCGATTTCGATGAAGGCCGCTGGGAATTGCCGTGGGTA
>JBQCJC010000157.1:0-3858 GCA_051953135.1 Thermoanaerobaculia bacterium
CCAGCGCGGGCACGATCCAGATCCACGGTCCCCACTTCGCCACGCGCACGGCGGCTTCTGGTTCTTCGTGTGTGCGTCTTCTGTCGTTGTCGTCGTATTCGCTCATACGTTCTCTCCGGCGGCTTTCCACATGAGCCGCGGCTCGAACATCCGCACCGCAAACATCAGCAGTGCGATCAGCAGGAAGAGAGGTGTAGCGCCGGGCCCGGCGACGATGTCATAGATGCCGCGAAAGTCCACGATGGGCGCGGCCAGTGCCGCGATGAACGGAATGATCATCGGCCAGCGCACCAGCCGATGGAGAACGCGATACACGCGCGTACGCAAGACGAGTCCTTTCTCTTTCGGAAATCGCACGCGGAACAAAAGCCAGATGATGCCGAGGAGCTCGATGGTGGGGAGCACGACCCCGGCGAGCAGCACGACGATCGCGATCTGCCAGTAGCCGTGATCCGCGAGCAATTGCACCGTGCCGACGACCGTGTGCTCGAGCACGCCGGTCAATTGATCGTTGACCATCACCGATGCCGCGTACGCGGGAAGCAGCAGCGGAATCGATCCCGCCACCGCGGCCGCGGCAGGAACGAATCGCGGCGCGATGCTGCGATCGAGCCGACTGCCGCAACGCGGACAGTGATCGCCCGGACGGCGATTCGAGACCGCGAGCTCGCAGACATCGCACGACGCGAGATGCCTCTCGGCGTTGATCGTGCGATCGGGATAGATGGCGTTCCACACGGCGCGACGATCGAGCGCGCGATCGCCAACGTACGCGAGCACGGCGATGGCAACGTAGGTCCACGCGCCGACGCGCACGGCGACATCAGCGGGAACGCTCGCGCGAAAGTACGCGACCGCACCAGCGATGACGACGACGTCCGTCATGCTCCACACGCGAAGTTCTTCCGACCAGCGAAAGAGTCGTCCGCGCTGCCACACGCGCTTCTTCATCTTCAGCGAGACGAGCACGACGATTTGAAAGGTCGCGCGCAACGCGGGGAAGAGAAACGCGAAGAAGAGGAAGCCGAATGCGAACGGGAACCACACTTCGCGATAGATCGTGCCGACGCTCGAGACCAGTTTGCTTTCCTGAAACACGAGATTGCGAATGGTCGAGTCCATCAGCGGCATGAACACCGCGGGCGGAAGAAGGACAAATGTCGCGATCGCGCACGCGAGCGTGAGATCGGATGTCGTGAGCGTGCGCTTCGCGAGCAGGCGGTCACAGCGACAGCAACTCGCCATCCCTCGAATCGGCAGAGCCGGGATCGACTGCGTCGTACCGCAATCGGCGCACGTGATCGTCGTCGTCAGAGCCACCGACCGGCGTGCTCTGCAATCAATGGACCGGGTGGGGTTGTCGGTTGTTGGTTGATGGTTGTTGGGGGAACCGGGTTGACGGTTGGCGGTTACGTCATCGCGAGTTGCACGAGTGCCGCAACATACGACGCCCGGAACCCGCTAACCGCCAACTGCCAACCCGGTTCCCCCAACAACCATCAACCAACAACCGGCAACCACTTACGCCCTCACCAGTTGCTGCAAATCCAACTCTTCCCAGTCGAGCTCCTGCTCGACCTGCTGGAACGCGGAGTCGCCGATCGTGCCGTCGTCGCGCATTGCGACGAGCTTCTTGCGTTCCGCCGCTGTCGCAACGCGAATCACCACCGCATCCGACTTCACTGCGCGCCACAAGTCCGACGACTCGCCTTCGCCGTCGCCATCAAGATCCTTTCCTTCCGCGAGCTCCGTCTCCGCGCGATGCAACAGCAACTCGTAGCGACGTCGCACGAGCTCCGCCGTGTCCGCGCCTTCGCAATCACGCGTCGCGCGCAATGCCGCGCGCAGCGTCTCCACGCGCGCGAGCCGCACTTCGTGCTCGACTTCACCATCGTCTTCGAGCTTCAGAAACTCGAGTAGCGGACGTAACGTCATCCCCTGCACCACCAACGTCCCGAGCACCACGGCGAACGACGTCACGAGAATGAGATTGCGAAACGGAAAGTGCGTCGGCAGCGCGAGCGCGGCCGCGAGCGTTACCGTTCCGCGCATGCCGCACCATCCGACGACGGTCGCACCGCGCGGCGAAAGATCGACGCCCTGCACATCGCGCTCGCGACACCACCAGCGACTCACCCCCGCCGCGCCTTTCACCCAGGCGATGCGCGCGAGGATCGTCGCAAGCGTCACCGCGCCCGCAACCATCGCGTACTCGCTCCACGCTTCGTGCTGCTGCGTGACGATGAGTCGCAACTGAAATCCGACGAGGATGAACGCGAGCACGTTCAGCACGAACACCGCGACTTCCCAAACCGCGTACGACGGAATGCGAATGCGCGCCGGAATCAGCGATGCCGCGCGGCGCGACACCGCCATCGCGTAGATGACCATCGTGAGAATGCCGGAGAGATGCAGACGCTCCGCGAGCAGCCACACGCCGAACGTCGAACAGAACTGCACGATGACCGCGGTCGCGACATCTTCGATGCCGCGATTGAGAAACGTGATGACGAACGACAGCAGGTAACCGAGAAGCACGCTGCCTGCCGTCACGATGAGCACGGTCGGAAGAAGCGTCCATCCCGAAATGAAACCGCTCGCGATGGCGCCGACCGCGATGCGATAGATGAGCAGCGCGCTCGCATCGTTGAAGAGCGACTCACCTTCGAGAATCACGAGCAGTCGATGTGGCGGTCGCAATGCTTTGAGCACTGCCGTCGCGGCAGCGGCATCGGGCGGCGCGACGATCGCGCCGAGAGCGATCGCGGCCGCCCACGGCATCGCGGGCACGAGCCATTTCGCGACGATCGCAACGACGGCGACGGTGAGCACGACGCAGCCGAGGGCGAGACTCACGACAGGACGCCAGTTCGCGCGCAGATCACGTTGTGGTGCATCGAACGCGGCATCGAGCAGCACCGGCGCGACGAATAACGCCAGCGCGAGCTCGGGATCGAGCATTACGGTGGGCACTCGCGGAATGAGCGCGAGTCCCGCACCGGCAACTGCGACGAGCGCGGGATACGGCGTCGAAATGCGGCGCGCAATCGCCGCGAGCCCCGCTCCGCCGAGGAGCAGCGCGATGACGATCTCGAAGATTTCCATCTAGCGTCTGACTTTGTACCGCAACCAGACCAGATCGCCGCGCAGTTTCTCCACGCCCGTCAACTTCAGATTCCTCGCGACGCTCTTCTTCACCTTCGCGTCGAACAGCGTCGGGATGTTCATCGCGCCGTCCGCGACCGGCACGACGAGCACGCTCAATTCATCGATGAGATCCGCCGCGAGAAACGAACCGTTGATCGCGCCGCCGCCTTCGAGCAGCAATCGTTTGATCCCGAACTTCGCGCGCAATTTTTCCAGCGCCTTCGCGAGATCGATCTTCGCTTTGCCCGCAAACACGTACGACACGCCCTGCTCGCGCAGGAACGCGAGATACGCATCAGACACACCTTCGGTGAGGATCGTGATGAAGTGCTCGCCGTCGACGTTGTCGGTCGTCCACGTGAGCTTGCCCGACGGATCGATCGCGATCGCATACGAATCGGCCTTCTTCGCGATGAAGTCCTCGCGCGGAATCGGCGCGACTTTCTTGCGCGGCACGCGAGTCTTCCCCGCGTACGGTTCCATCGAGATGCGTCCGATGATCCACGCATCGCCCTTCAGCGTCGATGCCGTGCGCTCGTACTCCCTCGTGATCGGCGCGTGATCCGTTTTCCAATGCGAGACGACGATGCGGCCGTCGAGCGACGGCGCCATGTGGCAGATGACGTACGGACGTTTCATGAACGCGATCTTATGACTCCGTTCCTCCGATTACGCCACCCATCACCGGCAACACGATTCCGGTGATGTAGC
>JBQCJC010000158.1:0-14640 GCA_051953135.1 Thermoanaerobaculia bacterium
GGGCCGACAAGCAGGACATCGACGTTCACTTCACTCCGCCCGATCCACTCGGCAGCGATCGCGTCGGCAAACTCGTCATCGACAATCGCAGCGACTGGCCGCTCGACTACGTTCGATTCGAGTTGCGTTTCGAGAATGTCAAACAACTCATCAGCACGACGCCCGCGTTGAGTTGTCGTGATGGCTGGCCGCAGGCTCCGCATCCAGGACTCGTGTGGCTCAACTGCGAGATGCGCGGCATCGCTGCGCATGCGAAGCAGGAGATCGCGTTCGAATTCGACCTTCCGGAACAACCGGTCACGTTCGATGTGAAAGTCATCTGGTGGCTCTACGAATACGGCGATCGTCAGAGCGTGAACTACGCGCGACTGTTCCGCGTGACGAGCACCGCGGACGCGGGTCCCGGCACGTTGCGGCAAGCGATCCTCGACGCGAATTCGCAATGCACCGAAGACGCGGACATCACGTGCAAGATCATCTTCGCGATTGACGAGCCGTTGCCCGAAAGCACGTGGTTCACGATTCGTCCGTTCACGCCTCTGCCTGACATTCACGCGTGGAAGATTGCGATCGACGGCTTCACGCAACAACGCATCAGCGGTGACACAAACGCACTCGGTCCCGACATCGAGTTGGATGGAAGTCTGCTGCACGACGGTGATGCACTCGTCTTCGATTCGGCGAACGCGGACGTGCTCGGACTCGCGATCGGTAATTTTCCGCGACACGGCATCGTCATCGCCGCCGATCCGAAAAATCAATTCGCGTATGGCTACGCGATCCTCTGGCACAACTACATCGGCATCGATCCGACCGGCGCACTCGCGCGAGCGAATGGCGGACGCGGTCTCGTCATCGAGCGTGGCAACGCGCTCGTCGAAGGAAACGTGTTGAGCGGTAACGCGCGCAGCGGCGCGTTCTTCGATGGCATCGGCTCCGCGACCGTGCGCGACAACCGCATCGGCGTGCGCGCGTTCGATGACACGCCGGTTCCGAACGGCGCGAGCGGCATCTTCGTCAACACGCGATCGTTCGGCCATGGCTCGATGCTCATCGAGCGCAACACCATCGCGCACAACGGCGAGTTCGGCATCGCGCTTGCGCCCGGCGCGTTTCCGCTCGTGCAGAACAATCGCATCTTCGCGAATCGCAACATCGGCATCGACATCGGACTCGATGGTCCGACGCTCGAATCATCGAACTACCTCGTGCCGCCGGCGCCGTCGATCACGTACGCGTACTACAACGGCCTGCGCACGATGGTCACCGGAACCGTTCCGGAAGTTCCGGGACAAATCAGCGCGACGCCGTACAGCGTCGACATCTACACGAGCACGCGGGCGAACGCGGAAGGCTTCGCGCAAGGCGAGCAGTACATCGGCAGCGCGATCGTGCAACCCGACGGCACATTCCGATTCGAATACGCCGGCGATTTGCGCGATCAATGGATCTCCGCGATCGGCGTCTTTCAGATCAGTTGGTTCGCCGAATACACGATCTCGTCGACGTCGGAGATGAGCCGCGCGTTTCTCGGGCGTTAGCGATTTGCCGCATCGCGCACGGCGCGCACGACCGTGAGCGGATCGACGGGTTTCGCGAGGTGGTAATCAAATCCACTCGCGAACGCGCGTTGCCGATCCTCGGGACTTGCATACGCCGTGAGCGCGATCGCCGGAACGCTCCGCACCGCATCGTTCGCATTTCTGCGAACGCGCAACATCAACTCATGTCCATCGTGCTGCGGCAAACCGATATCGCTCACGAGCACGTGCGGTTGCGCGGCATCCATCGAATCGAGTGCATCCGCGACCGTCGGCACCGCCGTGACGTCCGCGCCGAATGTCGTCAACGTCGCGCTGAGCATCTGTCGCGTATCGTCATCATCTTCCACGAGCAACACCGACAAACCCGACAGCGAGACGCCCGCGGCATCGCGCGAGGATTCCGTTGCGAGGGACAACGTCGCCAGCGGCAATGTCACGATGAATGTCGAGCCGCAACCTTCACCTTCGCTTTGTGCGATCACGCTGCCGCCGTGCAACTCGACGAGACTCTTCACGATCGCGAGACCGAGACCAAGTCCTCCGTGCGCGCGCGACGTGCCGCCGTCGGCCTGACGGAAACGCTCGAAGATGTGCGGAAGGAATCGACGCGGAATGCCGATACCGGTGTCGCGTACCGCGATGCGTGCATGACCATCCGCTGGTTCATGCAACTCGACTGAGATCGTTCCGCCCGATGGCGTGAACTTCACGGCATTCGACAACAGATTTCCCAACACCTGCTGCAAACGCGACGCATCGACGATCGCGACCGATGGCGCATTCGCGAGCGACAACGCGATCGAGAGTTGCTTCGCATTTGCAGTAGGACGAATCGCATCGACCGCGGCTTCGACGATCTGTCGAATCCCAACCGGCGCGACGTCGAGCTGCAGTTTTCCCGTGACGATGCGCGAGACATCGAGAATGTCGTCGATGAGTTGCGCCTGCGCACGTGAGCTGCGCTCGATCGTGTCGATCGCGAGCTTGAAGTTTTCGGGAGAGAGATCGCGGCGCAACATCGACGCCCATCCGAGCGTCGCCGTCATCGGCGTGCGCAGTTCATGCGAAAGCGTGATCAGGAACTCGTCCTTCGCTTTGTTCGCATCCTGCGCTTCGGAGTAATGACGCGCGTTGTCGATCGCGTAGCCCGCGCGGCGTCCAAGCTCCACCGCAAGCTCGAGATCGTGCTCATCGAAAAGATGTGCGCGATCGCTCGAAACGAGTGTGATGGCGCCGAGGTGCTGACCGTGCGCGGAGAGGGGAACCGTGAGGTACGACTCGATGCCCATCTGCCGGAACGCATCGACGAGCTCCGGCTCATTTGCGTACACCGCCTCAAACTTCGCCCAGTCATACGTGCGCGACACCTCGGGAACACCGGTCTCGATCACGCGACGAATGCTGCCACTGCGTTGACGCGAAGGTGCGTACGTCCGCATGCGCTGCAATGCGTCCATGCGTGATTCCGGATCGCGATGCGACACAACGATGCGACGCAGCTCGCCGTCTTCGAGAATGTCGATCGCGCACCAGTCCGCGAGTTCGCGCACCGAAAGCTCCGACACATGCTCGAGCGTCTTCTGATAGTCAAGTGAGGACGAAAGCAGTTGCGACGCCTCGGCGAGAAACGTTGCGCGATCGCGCTCGCGTCGCAGTTCCTCTTCCGCGCGAACGCGTGCGACCCCGAATGCGATCTGGCCGGCGATCGTCTGCGCGAGTTGCAGCTCGCTCTCCGCGAACGCGTGTGGCTCGGCGAAGTACAGCATGAACTTGCCGATCACCAATCCTTTATAGATGAGAGGAAAGAAGCCGAGGGCGCGAATGCGCTCGCGTTCGAAGACGGGGAGATACGACGCGAGCGATTCGTCCGCTTGCACATCGACCACCACGATCGTCACCGCATCACGCGAATCGGGGCGCCATGGCGTGTGGCCAGTCACCGCCGCGCGATACGCATCCGAGATCCCGCGCGACGCGACGAAACTCATCACGTCGTTCTCATCGAAGAGAAGGATGGATGCGCGATCGACGCCGAGTCCGCTTTGCAGCGCATCGAGTGCCGCGTCGTACACACAAGGCAACGTCGCGGAGCGGCTCATTGCATCGGTGAGCCGGCTGATGGCGGCCAGACCAGCGTCGATCATGAATGCGCGGCATTGTACGCGGACCTTCGTTGTACACTCCGCGCTTTCGAATTCGTTGCCTGGTGAGCTCGTCAGTGAAGCAGAAGCCTCGGTACCGTCTCAGCGGCCTCCATCCTCGTGAGGCAACGAAGATCGATCATCCGGAGCTGCTGCATTGAGCGAGAACGAGAACAACGGGAACGACGTCGAAGAGACGAACGCTGCGCCTTCATCTGAAGAGCAGGCCTCTTCCTCATTAGAAGTGCAGACCTCTTCGTTAGAAGAGCAGACCTCTTCGCCAGAAGAGCAGACCTCTTCGATTGCGCCGGCGCCCATCGACGAGAACGAAGAAGAACCCACGCAGGCGTACCGCGTCACACTGCCGGCGTTTCAGGGACCGCTCGATCTTCTGCTGCATTTGATTCGCAAGCACGAAGTCGACATCTACGACATCCCGATCATTCTGATCACCGAGCAGTACAACGCGTACCTCGACGCGATGGAACAGCTCGATCTCGACATCGCGGCCGACTACATCTACATGGCCGCGCTGCTGATCAACATCAAATCGCGCATGCTGCTGCCGCGCGATGAAAACGCGGACGAGCAGGCCGACGATCCGCGCAAAGAGCTCGTCGATCGCCTGATCGAGTATCAGCGATTCAAAGCCGTCGCCGAATCGTTCGCGGAGCTCGACGTCGTGCGCATGGGCATGTGGCCGCGGCCGCGCGTTCCGGTTCCGGGATCCGAGGAACCGAACGAGATCGACATGAGCGACGTGGGACTCTTCGATCTCATCGATGCGTTCCGCACCGCGCTCGCGCGCTATCGTCAGAATCATCCGCAAGCCATCGAGCTGCAGCGCGTCGTTCACAAAGTCAGCGACAAGATGCGCGAGCTGTACGTGAAGGTGCGCGAGAAATCGCCGATCCGTCTGCAGTGGTTCATTGAGGGACGCGATCGCAATGAATTGATCGCCGTGTTTCTCGGCATGCTCGAGCTCGTGCGCCTCGGCGGCATCTCGCTCAAGCAGGGCGACATCTTCGGCGACATCCTCATTCATCCGACTCAGACCGAGATTGACGAAGCGACGTTCGCGCTTTTCGACAACTCATAGCGACAACAACTATGGCAATGGAACCAACGGAACTCCGGGCGGCCCTCGAGGCGATTCTTTTTCTTTCCAGCGATCCCACGCGCGTCGACGATCTCGCCGAGTCTCTCGGCGAAACGAAAGAAGACGTACAGTCGCAACTCGAGGAGATCAAGCGCGTCCTCGACGAACACGTCGGCGGCTTCACGCTCGAACAGGCAGCAGGCGGATGGCGGCTCACCACGCGCGCCGAGCACGATGCCGTGCTCAAGAAGTACTTCGCGAAGAAAGGTGAGAACCGTCTTTCGATTGCAGCACTCGAAACACTCGCGATCGTTGCGTATCGACAGCCGATCACCGCGCCGGAAGTCTCGGAGATTCGCGGCGTCAACTCGACCGGCGTCATTCGCACTTTGCTCGAGCGACGCATGGTTCGCGTTGCGGGACGCAAGAACGTTGTCGGTTCTCCGTTTCTCTATCGCACGACGAAAGACTTCCTCGTGCACTTCGGCCTCAACGACATTCGCGATCTGCCTCGACTCGAAGAGTTCGGAGATCTCATCGGCGAAACGATCAACGACGATCTCGTTGCCGCGATCAACGCCGCACCGGAACCGAGCGCGGACGTCATCGCAGAATCGGATGCATCAGGCGAGAGCGATTCCCCATCGCTCTTCGATGCGACTTCGTTCGAATCTGCTGATGAAGGAACGGATGATGCGATTGAAGAATCGCTCGATGATTCTTCCGACAACCAACAACCGTCAACCGACAACGAATCTCAGTTAGAATCCACGACCAGCGAGCCGATAGAAGAGTGATGCAACTCGAGCGACTGCAGAAGATCATCGCGCACGCCGGTTTCGCATCGCGACGCGAAGCGGAGTCGATGATTCGTGATGGGCGCGTGACGGTGAATGGTCGCGTCGTCACCGAGCTCGGATCGAAAGCCGATCCGCAACGCGATCACATCAAGGTCGACGGCAAACTCATCACGCGTGCGGAAACACACCGCTACATCCTTCTCTATAAGCCGAAGGAAGTGATGACCACCGTCGAAGACCCGCAGGGTCGTCGCACGGTCATCGATCTCATCAAAGGTGTGCGTGAGCGCATCTATCCCGTCGGCCGTCTCGACTTTCATTCCGAAGGGTTGATTCTGCTCACCAACGACGGCGACCTCGCATACAAGGTCTCGCATCCGAAGCACGGATCGGTGAAGACGTATCACGTCAAAGTGCGCGGCGTTCCGCAGGAGCGCTTGATCGAGAAGCTCGAGCGCGGCATCACCATCGACAACAAACGCACGCTGCCTTGCGAGATCTCGCGCATGAAGACCACCGGTCGCGGCGATGACGAAGGCAACTCGTGGTACGAAGTTCGTCTTCGCGAAGGACGCACGCAGCAGATCCGCAAGATGTTCCAGGCGGTCGGTCATCCCGTTTCGAAACTGCGTCGCGTTGCGATTGGACCTCTTTCCGATCCGAAGCTCACACCTGGTGACTGGCGCGAGCTCACGACCAGAGAAGTGAAGATGCTCGCAACGATGACCGAGCCGGCGGAAGCGAAGCCGAAGAAACGCGCGACCGCTCCGCGTGCTGCGGCGAAGAAGAAACCTGCTGCGCCGTCATCGAAGAAAAAAGCGCCGGCAGCAAAGAAGCGTCCTCCCGCGAAGCGACCCGCATCGAAGAAGAGTGCCGAATCGCGCAGCTCGCCGAAGCGTGCACGCGGGCGAGGTTAATTCGCGGTGGCGCTGATCGTCGCGATCGACGGGCCGTCCGGAGTCGGCAAGAGCACCACCAGCAAACTCGTCGCGCGTGCGCTCGACATTCCGCACATCGACACCGGTGCGATGTATCGCGCGATCGGACTCGCCGCCACGCGCAACGACATCAGCACGCGCGATGCGGAGAAACTCGAAGCACTCGCATCACGAACGCACATCGAGTTCGTTCCCGGCGAAGTATCGCGCGTGTTGCTGGAAGGCGAGGATGTCACCGGCCTCATTCGCACGCCGGAGATCAGCATGGCCGCGAGCGATGTCTCCGCCGTTCCTGCCGTGCGTCGCATCCTCGTGCAAATGCAGCAGGACCTCGGACGTCGCAAGGGCGGCGTGCTCGAAGGCCGCGACATCGGAACGAAAGTGTTTCCCGAGACGCCGCACAAGTTTTTTCTCAACGCACGACCCGAAGTTCGCGCGCAGCGACGCTTTTCCGAGCTGGTTGCGAAAGGCGTCGAATCCGATTACGAGACCGTATTGGCCGAGTCATTGGCGCGCGATGCACAGGACTCCAGCCGTGCAGATTCACCGCTCATGTTTGATGAGAGCTACACGGTGATCGACACCAGCGATCTCACGATTGATGAAGTCGTCGATCGCATCGTATCGAGCGTGCGCAGCCGCATTTCTTGACTCACCTATATCCCACCGCTACACTCCCGATTTCGGCGTCTATCAACAACTTAGCGTCGATTCACGGTCGGCGAAGGCAGCGCTGGACCAGAGAACGAATTCGTTGAGGGGGTTCCCCACTAAATGGCGTCCAATGACGAGAAGAAAAAGCCGACCCAGCCGCGGCAGGCCGACTCCAATGGTCTGGAGAACCTCGGCATGGACGAGCTTCTCGACCTCTACAGCAAACCTACGCTGACCGAGGGCGAGATTATCAGGGGACGCGTCATCAAGGTGACGCCGTCGGATGTGGTCGTCGACATCGGCTACAAATCCGAAGGCCTCCTGCCAGTCACCGAAGTCACCGGCTACGACGGCCAGGTGAAAGTGAAACGCGGCGATGAGCTCGAAGTCTTCATCGAACGACTCGAAGACTCCTCCGGCTATGTTGCGTTATCGCGCGAGAAAGCCGCACGCATGCGCGTGTGGGATGACATCGAAGCCGCGTTCAAAGCCGATGAGCCGATCAACGGCCGCGTCGTCGATCGCGTCAAAGGCGGACTCTCCGTCGACGTCGGTGGCATCAAAGCATTCCTGCCTGGCTCGCTCATCGACACCAAGCCGGTGAAGAACCTCGATGCACTGCGCGGTCACGAGATGAAATTCAAAATCGTCTCGTTCGACAAAAAGCGCAGCAACGTCGTGTTGTCGCGCAAAGCAATCGTCGAAGTCGAACAGGCGAGCGCGAAGACCGCAACGTTCGCGCGACTCAAGGAAGGCGAGTTGACGCACGGCATCGTCAAGAACATCACCGACTACGGTGTGTTCGTCGATCTCGGTGGCGTCGATGGTCTGCTGCACATCACTGATATTTCCTGGGGCCGCGTCACGCATCCTTCCGAGTACTTCAACGTCGGCGACGAGATCGAAGTCGTGGTTCTCAAATTCGATCCTTCCGCCGAGCGCGTTTCCCTCGGCTACAAACAAAAATCCGTCGACCCGTGGTCTGACGTCGCCGATCGTTATCCGCTCGGCAGCCGCGTGCATGGCCGCGTCGTATCGCTGACGGATTACGGCGCATTCATCGAGCTCGAAGAAGGCGTCGAAGGACTGATCCACGTCAGCGAAATGTCGTGGACGAAAAAAGTCCGCCATCCGAGCAAAGTGCTCAACATCGGCGATGACGTCGAAGCAGTCGTTTCCGACGTCAACACCGGCAACCGCAGAATCTCGCTCTCGCTCAAAGCGCTCGAGCAGAATCCGTGGGACACGATCTCCGAACGTTATCCGGTCGGCACCGTCATCGAAGGACGCGTGCGCAACCTCACGGACTTCGGTGCATTCGTCGAAGTCGAAGACGGCATCGACGGACTCATTCACATCTCCGACATGTCGTGGCATCGCCGCCTCAAGCACCCGAGTGAGGTGCTGAAGAAGGGCGACACCGTGAAAGCGCGCGTCATCAACGTTGATGGCGAGAATCAGCGCCTGTCGCTCTCGATTCGCGAGTTCCTGCCGAACGAGTGGGACAACTTCGCTAAGATGCACAACCTCGGCGATGAAGTGATCGGCATCGTTTCGAAGATCACCGACTTCGGTCTCTTCATTCGTCTTGCGGATGGCGTCGAAGGACTGGCGCACGTTTCCGAAGTGCAGCGCGATCAGCGCCAGAAACTCGACAAGATTTTCCATCCGGGCGAAGCGCTGCGTGCGCGCATCATCAAGATCGATGCGAACGAACGGAAGATCGGACTGACGACGCGCGACGTCGAGCCGCTCACGGACGAAGAGCGCGCGCAGTACGACGGACACTCCGAACCGAGTGACGCTTCGGAGCATCCGCAGCAGAGCTGATCGCCATGTCCGAGCCCGAGACCCCGCAGAGTGGCGAGAGTCCTGAGCAAGCGCAAACGCCTGCGACTCCGCCACCACCGGCGTACGCGATCCCCGCGTATCAGCCGGCTGAGAACACCGCCACTGCGACCGCGGTAGCGCCACAGAAAAAGTCGCGCATCCCGGCGTTCATCCTCGGCGCATTCAGCGGATGCCTGCTGGTCGTCGTCGCGGTCATCGCATTTGTCTTCATGATCGTTTCGCTTGCGGGCGACGATGGCGATCTCAATCTCTCGCCGAACAAAATCGCGATCGTGCCGGTCGAAGGCGAGATCGTCGATGCGCGCGAAACACTCGACCTGCTGCATCGATACGCGAAGAACGACACTGTGAAAGCGATCGTCGTTCGCATCAACAGTCCCGGTGGCGCGATCGCACCCTCGCAGGAGATTTACTCCGCGATTCGCCGCGTGCGCAAAAACGGCAAACCGGTTGTGGCGTCGCTCGACAGCGTCGCGGCATCGGGCGGTTTCTACATCGCGTCGGCGTGCGATCCGATCATCGCCAATCCCGGTTCCATCACCGGATCGATCGGCGTCATCCTGCAGTGGTTCGATGTGAAAGACCTGCTGCAGTGGGCGAAGGTGAAACCCGAAACGATCACCAGTGGCGCGTTGAAAGATGCGGGATCGCCGTACCGGCAGATGACCGAATCGGAGCGCGCGTATTTTCAAGGCGTCGTCACACAACTGCACTCGCAGTTCGTGCGCGACGTGGCCGCGGGCCGCGGCGCGAAGATGAAACTCGAAGACGTGCAGCGCATCGCGGATGGCCGGATCTTCACCGGCGAACAGGCGTTGTCGCTGAAACTCATCGACGAGCTCGGAACCATCGATGATGCGGTCGACAAAGCCGCGAAGATGGCGGGCATCACAGGCGAGGCAACGAAGGTGTGGCCGCGCCGTCGTGAGCCGGGGTTGTTCGACCTGCTCACGCAAAGCAGCGACGCGGAGTCGATCATCGAGCGCGTTGCCACACGGCGCATTCCCCGGTTTCTCTATCGCTGGTGAAGCATCAGGAGGCGACTTTGGTGGAAGAACACGAACACGAGGATCTCGATCTCGAAGAACACGACGAGTTGATGGAAGACATCACATCGGGCGTGATGACCAAGGCCGAGCTGGTCGATGAGGTCGCGCGCGTCGTGCAGCTCACCAAGAAGCAGGCCGAGACGATCGTCAACATCGTGTTCGACTCGATCGTCGACTCGCTGCGCGCGGGCCAGAAGATCGAGCTGCGCGGCTTCGGCAGCTTCCGTCTGCGCAGCCGCAAGTCACGCACGGGCCGCAATCCGAAAACCGGCGAGAAGGTGGAAGTACCGTCGAAGAAGATCCCGTACTTCAAGCCCGGCAAAGAGCTGAAGGAACTGATCAACAAGACGCTGGGCGAGGGAGAGGCAGGAGTGGACGGGGAAGGCGCGGCGGGCTCATAGCCAGACGTTCGAATTGAAAATTGAAAATTGGAAATTGAAAAATTTTGGCTCGAACCTGCATGACGTGATTTTTCAATTTTCCATTTTCAATTTTCAATTTCATCTTCGATGGACATTCTCTTCACGCCCTGGAGGTACTCCTACTTGACGTCTCCGAAAAGCGATCAGCCGGCTGGATGCATCTTCTGCATCGCCGCCACGTCGGAGAACACGCGGGAGACGCTGACGCTGCATCGCGGTGCGAATGCGCTGGTGATGCTCAATCGCTATCCGTACACGAATGGACATCTGATGATCGCGCCGATCGCACATGAAGCGCGATTGTTCGAAAGCAGCGACGCGGGCCTCGCGGCGTTGATCGGACTCACGGCCGAATCGCAGCGCATTCTCTCGGATGTGTATCGTCCCGATGGGTTCAACGTTGGGATGAACTTTGGCAATGTTGCTGGTGCTGGCGTTGCCGATCACTACCACATGCACATCGTGCCGCGCTGGGGTGGTGATTCGAATTTCATGACCGTGACCGCGCGCACGCGGCTGGTGCCCGAGGAGTTGGATGTGACGTTCGACAAACTCGTGCCGCACTTTGCCGAAATCGGAGATCGGTACCGCGGATGAACCTCCGGGTGTTGTTCGCGGTCGCATTCGCGTACGTCTTCCCAGGCCTCGGCCATTTCTTCCTCGGCAAACGTGCGCGCGGCGTGACCTTCGCCGCCATCATCGTCTTTCTCTTTTGCGTCGGACTGCTCGCCGGCGGCGATTTGTACTCACTCAAAGCGAGCCGCGGCGAAATCCTCAAAATGCTCGCGAGCTTCGGTTCGATGGGCTCCGGCGCGCTTTACTTCTTCGCGCTGCAATTCGGCCCGTACGGCAGCATTACGCGACCGGGATTCGAGTACGGCTCCACCTTCACGCTCACCGCCGGCCTCATGAACCTCGTGCTGATGCTCGACTGCTACGACATCGCCACCGGAAGGAAGGCCGAGTGAACGTGCTCGGGCAGCACGTCGTGCTCATGTTCCTCTATGCCGCGGCCACCGCGCTCTTTTTCGCGTTGCTGTGGCGCGACGACAAACACGAGCGCATCAAAATGTTCCTCGTCATCTTCTGTTCGCTTTTTTTTGGCGGCATCATTCTCGGCTGGATGATGTTTCCGTTTCCGCTGAAATGAAACTCGCCGTCGTGGCCGGAGAAGCGTCCGGCGATCTGCATGCATCCGAAGTCATTCGTGAGCTGAAAAAACTCGATCCCCATCTCGAGACGTTCGGCATTGGCGGCGACCTGCTCGCGCGCGAAGGAACGAAGCTTCTGCATCACGCCAGCGAGATGGGCATCGTCGGCTTGTTCAACGTGCTCCGTCATCTGCCGATGTTTCGCCGCATCTTCGCGGAGCTCATCGACACGATCGAGAGCGAGAAACCCGACGTTGTGTTTCTCGTCTACTATCCCGACTTCAATCTGCGCGTCGCGAAGAAGTGCAAAGAGCTCGGGATCAAAGTGGTCTACTACATCTCGCCGCAGCTCTGGGCGTGGCGTCGCGGACGCGTGCATCACGTCGCCCGGTACGTCGATCGCATGATCGTCATCTTCCCGTTCGAGGAAGAGTTCTACAAACAACACAACGTGCCGGTCACGTACGTCGGTCATCCGCTGATCGAACAACTTGCAGGCGTGCGCAAGCCGGCGCGCAAACCCGACGTGCTGCGCATCGCGCTGCTGCCGGGATCGCGTCGTCATGAAGTGAAAGATCTGCTCCCCGCGATGCTCGACGCTGTCGACATTCTTCGTCGCGACGGCAACGTCGACGCGTATGTCATTCAGGCGCCGACGATCGAGCACGAAGAGCTCGAATCGATCATGCATGCGCGCGGCATCGACGTGCCGATTCTTCCGCACGATCGCGGCGAGGGCGTCGCGGCCGCGGACGTCTCGCTGTCGTCCTCCGGTACCGCCACACTCGAATCCGCAATCCTCGGCACTCCGGTCGTCGTCATGTATCGACTCAGCCGCGCGAACTACGCGCTCGCGAAACTGCTCGTGCGCCTGCCGTACTTCAGCCTCGTCAACATCGTTGCCGGCAAACACGTCGTCCCCGAGCTCATTCAGAGCGACGTGAACGGCGCGCGCATCGCGGACGAAGTGCGCAAGCTCGTCGCACCGGGACATTTCGAAAACACGCGTGAAGAGCTCGCGATCGTGCGCTCGAAACTCGGCACGCCGGGCGCCAGCAAACGCGCCGCGGCAGAAATCGCTACGATGGTCGGCACATCGTGAAAGCACTGCGTCGCCTCTACCGCTATCTCCGCTCATACAAAGTTTGGGCGTTCCTCGCGTTCGGCTCGATGGTCGTCTTCGCGTTGTCGCAGACCGTGCTCGCCGCGCTCGTGCAGCCGATTGTCGACGATGTGCTCACGCCGCCGGGCGTGCACCAGAAGAGCGAAACCGCCGACACGATGTCGAAGGCGGATCGCATTCTTCGCGAGGGCTTTCCGCCGATCGCGCGCGCGAAGGATCGCTTCAACTACTGGTGGAACCACGATCCGAAAATGCGCTGGCAGCGCGTGCTCACGGTGTTGCTGCTCGTGTTCGTGGTTCGTGCGATCACGTCCTTCCTTTCCGAATACGCATTTCAGAAAGTCGGACTCTCGACCGTGCGCGATCTCCGCAACGAGTTGTACGAGCGGATGATCCACCAAAGCCATCGCTTCTTTTCCGAGCGCAGCACGGGCGAGATGGTCAGTCGCGTCGTCTCCGATGCCGATGCGATTCAGGCCGCAGTCTCGACGCGCATGGGCGATCTGCTGCAGGAATCGGTCACGCTCGTCGGTTTGATTCTCTATGTCTTCATCAAAAACCCGACGCTCGCGCTCGTGAGCTTCGTCGGCGCGCCGTTGATCATCGTGCCGGTCGTGCAGTTCGGCAAACGACTGCGCAAGACCACGCATCGCTCGCAGGAGCGCATGGCCGAGATCGCGACGATTCTCGAAGAAACGATTCGCGGCGTGCGCATCGTGAAGGCATTCACGATGGAGCCGTTCGAGGTCGGACGTTTCCGCGAGGCCACGTCGAAGCATCTGCGCTGGACGCTCAGCGCGCAGCGCGTGCAGGCCATGACTTCGCCGGTGATGGAACTGCTCGCGGGCGTGTGCATGGTGCTGCTCTTCGGCTACGCGCAATCGCGCATCGCCGCGGGCTCACTCACCGGCGGTGAGTTCGCGAGCTTTCTCACCGCGCTCGCGCTGATGTACGCGCCGATCAAGAAGCTCAACAAAGTGAATCTCTCGCTCAACACCGCGTTGTCCGCGGCGGAGCGCGTGTTCGACATGCTCGACGTGCCGAACGAAGTCGTCGAGAAAAATGATGCGAAGCAACTCGGCGGCGTCGGCCGCGGCGTGCGCTACGAGAACGTCACGTTCACGTACGGCAATGAGCCCGTGTTGCGTGCGGTGGAATTGAGCGTTGCGCCGGGTGAGATCGTCGCGCTCGTCGGCGGCAGCGGTGCAGGGAAGTCGACGTTCGTGAATCTGCTGCCGCGGTTCTACGACGTGACCGAAGGTCGCATCACCGTCGATGGTGTCGACATTCGCGACACGACACTCAAATCACTGCGCGGCCTGATGGGCTTCGTCACGCAGGAAGTGATTCTCTTCAACGACACCGTGCGCAACAACATCGCGTACGGACGTTCCGACGTCGACGAGGCGCTCGTCATCGAAGCCGCGAAAGCCGCGAACGCACACGAGTTCATCTCCAATCTGCCGAACGGCTATGACACCGAGATCGGCGAGAGCGGCGTGCTGCTTTCCGGCGGACAACGTCAGCGCATCGCCATCGCGCGAGCACTGTTCAAAGATCCGCCGATTCTCGTGCTCGATGAAGCGACGTCCGCGCTCGATACGGAATCCGAACGTCTCGTGCAGCAGGCGCTGAACAACCTCATGCGCGGCCGCACGACACTCGTCATCGCGCATCGCTTGTCGACGATTCGCAGCGCGCACAAGATCGTCGTGCTCGACAAGGGACGCATCGTCGAGACCGGAACGCACGAAGAACTGCTCGAGCATCGCGGCGTCTATCGCAAGTTGTACGACCTGCAGTTTGTCGATGACGAGGTGGCTGTGAATGGAGCGGCCGGCTCTTAGCCCGCCGGTTGATCAAACGAT